>JAGRMV010000176.1 GCA_020441045.1 Deltaproteobacteria bacterium
TACTTGCTTGTGCGTGTCAGCCGGGATGATTTGAAAAAAAAGAACTTTAATCAGCTCTGGATTGATACGCAGCTCAAAGAAGATCGGTGTCAAAATCTAAAGCAACTTTTTTCCACAGTGTGGTTTGATCAAGAATTTATGAGGAAAAAATCAACATGAAAAAAATCTTCTGTGTCATTGTATTGTGTGTGTTTGCATCTCAGGCAAAAGCATCTTATCAACTCGAACATCAGCTTCATATCGAGCACTGGATGAAAACGTTAGAAAAACATCCGTTTGTGCTTATGCGTATCAACGCGGCAAGGTTTTTGGGGGATTTGCAAGATCGTATTGCGGTCCCGACCCTGATTCGGGCGTTAGAGGATAAAAATGCCGATGTGATTTTTGCCAGTATCCGCGCTCTGGGCAAGCTCGGAGATCCGTCAGCGATCAAGCCGCTATATGAAATATCGGTTCGACAAGAAGGAACGCTGCTTGCCAAAGAAGCCACGCGCTCAATTGAAAAAATTCAATCCTATCTTGAGTTCAAAAAGAACCAACAGGAAGCCAACACAGAAGTTGAGTAATTCTTATCCGTTTAAGAATGATTTGACGGATAAGAATCGTCAGGCTGCCAGGCGGGGGCGGAGATGGCGTAAAATTCTACATCTAGATGGGTGTGATTGATCAAGCTGTGAACTTGGCCAGGCATGATCAATACAGATGTACCTGCAGAAATTTCTTTTTCTTCGCCATCGACTCTCATCAAGGCCTTGCCTTTGGTAAAGTGGTAGGTTTCCTCAGACATTTTATGAAAATGGGGCGTTACAGATTTGCCAGGCGGAATCAAAACATGGGCCAGGCTGTGAAGGGTTGAGGTCCCTGTTTCCTTTGCGCGTCCAATAATTTCTGTGATGACTTCCCCTGATGGTGTGTGGATAACGATCGGAGAGTTTTCTTTACTAAGCGCTTTCATTTTTTAAGCAGGAATGGCTTCACGGGCCATGTCACGCGCTATCTTTGCGGGTGAGACGTTTTCGTTGTTGGCACGGGTAAGAATGTTTTTGATGGTATCAAAAATGCGGCGGGTGTTTTTCTCAACTCGCGCTGGATCAAAACCTTCAAGCTCGTCAGCCACATGAATCAAACCACCTGCATTGATGGCAAAATCTGGTGCGTACACAATGCCTTTTGCATGTAGCGCATTGGCGATATCCATAGAAGCCAATGGATTGTTTGCGGCGCCGGCAACAACCTCACATTGTAAAGTGTTGATGGTATCGGTATTGATCACCCCACCCATCGCGCAAGGGGCAAAAATATCAGCAGGGGTCGCAACAATTTTGGTATGGTCAACCACTGCAACTTCTGGAAACTGGTCTTTAAACTCAGCGGCTTTGGCCGCGTCGTAATCTGCAATGATCAGTTTGGCACCGGCTTCAATCAGGTGTTTCCCAAGAATTTTGCCAACGTTGCCCACACCTTGGATGGTAATGGTTTTGCCGCTTATATCCGAAGAGCCAAAGGCGATTTCGGCGGCAGCCTGAATTCCGACAAAAGTTCCTAATGCAGTCGTTGGTGAGGGATCACCTGACCCGCCATGATCCACCGTCATTCCGGTGACATGTTTGGTTTTGGTCAGAAAAACATTCAAATCTTCTGGAGATGTACCAGAGTCAACAGATGTGATGTAGCGTCCACCAAGAGACTCGACAAACTCCGCAAAAGCCTCAAGCTTTTCTTGGGTTTTGGAGGTTTTGGCGTCACCAAAAATAATCGATTTGCCACCACCCAGTGGGAGACCGGCCAGCGCAGCTTTGTAACTCATAGCATGGGCTAGGTTCATCACATCATTCAAGCCTGTTGCTTCGTCAGGGTATGGATAAAAACGACATCCCCCCAGTGCCGGTCCACCTTTGGTGCTGTGGATGGCAATGATTGAACGAAGGCCTGTCTTTTCATCAAAACGAAAATGAATGTTTTCAAAATTACGCTCGCTCATTTTTTCAAGTATCATGATGTAAAACCTTTCCTTAAACTAAACCGCCCCTAACCTAGGGCAAACACGTGCATTCGTCAAGTATGGATTTCGAGTAAAAAATAAATAAAATCAATAGGTTAAAAATGCTCCCTCAAGCTTGGCCCCGCTTCAAGAGCTGTTTTTTGGCTGCACGGTTTTTATTTGCAAAATGCATCACAATCAAATAGAAGGGGTTTTCATTTCTTAAGGCCCAGGTAGCTCAGTCGGTAGAGCAAAGGATTGAAAATCCTTGTGTCGGCGGTTCGATTCCGTCCCTGGGCACCACGAGGCTTTGTCGACGCTCCCATTTACATTGTTATATTGCATTCCATACTGTAGCTCCTACGGAATCGAACGATGTTCGTCTGTTTCATGAGCACGCATTCGCGTGCATGGGTCCGGGTTTTTTACATCAATATTTTGGCCTTTGGACGTGATTTTTTATTATATTTTTCCTCTTGCTATTTTTTTACTTCCTATGCTACTTCAGACATAGAGAGTAATTTTTTTTAAAAAAGGGGATAATATGAAAAATTTAGTTAGTTTTTTGTTTGTAGCAGTTTGCCTTGTGGGTTCAAATATTGCATTGGCAAAAGATTTTAGTGGTACAAAAACTTTTGGTGCATATGACACAGAAGTCACATATGAAATTAGTGCGAATCGAAATACTACTTCAGGTGGATATGATATTGACCTAGCGATCAGCTACGTTGATTATGATTACGAATCTTCTATCACGATACCAGGCGATGGTAGCGTTACTGTTCTTACCTATGGTGGTTATGCTACAGTTGCTACAGGAAGAGTCGATGTTTCAGTTAAAAAGGGTGTATTGAAAGTCGATTTCCGCCATGGTTCGCATACCAAAGAAGGTGTTGATGCAGTACTCGTTAATAGTTCTGTTGAGTAAATCTAAGTGATTATCTCTACTACTTGCTTTCAAGTGCGTAGAGAAAATTTGGTCATTGAACGTATGACTTTGATTTCGAGAAGAAAATGCCCAGCCGTTCCATTTGCTTGGTTCTGGCTGGGTTTTTTTTGGATGAAATTATTTTTTAAGATTTTCTACACCCGGGGTTGGAGGTGGCCGAATTCGGTGAAGAGTTGGCTGGCGAGGGTTTTCTTGGTGGGGGAGGTTTTGCGGCTTAGGTAGCTGTTGATGGTTTTTTGGTTGTCCCTATGCATACCTGGTTTTTGTAAATTCATATAGCCGCGGCGGACTTTGTTTTGGATGTAATGTAAGAAAGTAATGGTGCCGTCTTTTTCGATGTTTTCGATGATGCCAATATGGGTCAGGAGATCGTTATATTTGCCATCTTTGTTTTTGTCGTAGGTGTTGGAGAAAAACACCAGATCTCCTTTTTCGGGCTGTTGTAGTTTGTAGACCCAACCGATTCTTTTGACATATTGATAGATCAAATCAACGCCATTGGTGTGATATTGATAGGCGCGGTAGAAATCATCGAGGCTATGCCCATTATCCCATAAGACTGTGTGCACAAAACCGCTACAGTCCCGCCGAAAACTGCGCCGGTTGCTTTGTAAGTGTTTGCGATTGTATTGCTTTTGGGCACTCCATACCAAGTGCTGTTGTTTTTGTCTGGGTGTGTATGTATCCCAGCTACTGGCCAAAGCAATTTCTGTCATGCCAAACAAACTTAGCCATATGCAAAGCGAGGTTTTGGTATAAGTTGTTGTAAGCACGGGCTTACAAATTCATGCCCAAACCAAGGCTTAAAGTGTGGACAAAAGCTGAAACTTCGCCAGGTGCTAGGTTGGTGCCATTGTTGGGGACCGTGCGGTCGCCAAAACGGCCGTT
Source organism: Deltaproteobacteria bacterium (assembly GCA_020441045.1). GTDB lineage: Bacteria > Bdellovibrionota_G > JALEGL01 > JALEGL01 > JAGRMV01 > JAGRMV01. The sequence continues at coordinate 3,819 of JAGRMV010000176.1, forward strand.
CCATGCCAGGGTGGAGCGCATTTTTGGAGAGATGTTGACGCCGACACCGGCTGAGACTTCATGCGCAGCAATGTCACCGGTAACTCTGTTGTTGATGGCATCGGGGATAGACTCGTTAAAGTCTTTGGCATACCCGAGCAAGACATGCATACGATCATTGGGTTTGATTTCGGTGCCAAAATGGAAGGTATGCGAATTTTTCCAGTTTTGTGGCAAGGTGACATCTCCAATAAGATCGGTAGAAACATCGATGTTACGGACTTCTTTGTTGCGTTCAAAGCCATAGGCGAAAGAAAATAAGAGATATTGGGTGGCCTGCGCGCTAAAGCCTACGGTTACTAGGGTCGGTAGAGTTTGGGTTAGGCTGACATCAAAATTACCCAGTGTTTGAAAACTGCCGTCGCCTTTGAGGGTGTCTCTGACCTGACTGCGGTAATTGGCACCGATACGCAGCCAATCATTGGGACGCACCATGACCCCAAACG
>JAGRMV010000177.1 GCA_020441045.1 Deltaproteobacteria bacterium
ATTCTGAGTGATATTTTTTATTAATATTACGTAGTTATCCTTTAAGTAAGTCCAATCGTACACGAAAACATGATTTCATAGGAAAATAACATTGCCACGCGTCTTGTCATTGTTCACTATTATGCCATTGACAAAAATGACGCTCCAAACAAGCTGTTTTGTCATACCATACATTAAGACAAAATTTACATCTCCATGCGATACTATATATATAAGTCATGCAATCATTGAATCATAGAAAAAAGATTACCTTGTTTTGTACAACACTCGCTTTAGCTTGGTTTGGGGCCAGTCCTGTTCAGGCCAAAAACATCACCTATAAAGTCGATAAGACTGCATACGAAGGTTATATCGTCAACAAAGGTAAAGATGCGCCTTTGGTCATTTTGGTGCATGACTGGGATGGGTTGACCGGTTACGAAATCAAACGTGCGCATATGTTAGGAGATTTGGGCTATTCGGTTTTGGCCATCGACCTTTTTGGTAAAGGCGTGCGCCCGACTGAGCTCAAAGATAAACAGGAACACACGGGTCAACTCTACAAAGATCGCACAAAAATGCGCGCGCTTTTATCCAAGGCATTGGATGTGGCTAAGAAAAACAACTTGAATCTGCAAAAAGCTGTCGCCATCGGTTATTGCTTTGGCGGCGCCGCCGTTTTAGAAATGGCCCGTGCCGGTATGGATTTGGATGCGTTTGTCACCTTCCATGGCGGTCTTTCTACCCCAGAAGGGCAAGACTATGCCCAAACCAAAGGTAAAGTCATGGTTTTTCATGGCAGTGCCGATAGCATGATCAGCATGGATGACTTTGCCAATCTAACCAAAGCGTTAGAGACCAACAAAGTGCCGCACGAGATGACAACCTATAGTCAAACGCCACATGCGTTTACCGTCTTTGATAGCCCAAGCTACACGCAAGAAGCCGACAAGCATTCATGGACCCGCTTTTTGGCATTGCTCAAAACTTTGTAAAAGTTTTTTCTCCCGTTTTGATTTAATCAGAACATACTATTGGCATTGCAAAGTGTTGCACCCGTATAACCGAGGATGATTTGTAAGTCCTTTTTCAAAACGGAGTTTCATGTCATGTAAACATTGCTCCAGTGAGGTCAATTTCAACCATAAAAAATTGACCATGAACACCGCCTATTTTTTCAAGCACACAGATCCTGATATCGGATTGAGCAGCACCGATCATGGTATTTTCGGACAAGCTGGCTTTTGGTCATAGAAAATCAACTTGAGCTTGCGCTCCGTAGTGCCCATACTTTTTTGGATGGCATCGATGATGAGGCAGAATACACCGCAGGTGCCAATATATTTTTGCATGGCACCAGGCAACGTACTAAACTACAAATCGATTACATTCTATTACAACACAGCGGGGTACAAACAACCTATGATCATCGCGTCCGCATGCAGCTTCATGTAGCGTTTTAACATCTATCAATTCACTTGCTCATTTAAAAACTGGATACGGTCGTATAATGCTTGGATTTGTTTTTCATGCAAAAATTCTTGGTAGGTCTCTTCAAAATAGACAAACGGTTTACTCGCAAGGCGTTTTATATGGTCCTGTTCTCTACGCACGAGTTCATCCAACAGGTCTTGAAACTCTGCTTGCAGATCATCCTGTTGATTCATATTGGGAGATATATAGTCTAAAATAAAAACAGAAATATTTTTGTACCACTGTGAAGATCTAAATTTGAATAAAAATGTTGCTTCATTATCAATCAACCACAATTTTCCCGTCCGATCCCGAATCACATTATGATCGATGGCCAAATCTTGATGGGATGTAAGAAAAGTAAGCAATAAAAACTCGGAAGGAAAATAACGAAAAACCACATCGATGGGCGGCTTATGAAAAAAAACCGGTGTATCAAGAGTTGCAATTGTACTCTTGATCCCATCAATAAATTCCATGATCGTATAATGTGCATCATCGTAAAAATATTCGGTTCTAGGTGCATGGCCGATGCCTTCACGAGCAGAAAAAAGATAGGTCGCCACTTCTGAATGCGCCAATTGTAATCCTTTTCTTTTTTTGATCACGTACTTTTTACCTGTTGTAACTGAAGTATAATACTTCGCAGCCTTATCTGGATCATCACTTACACCGGCATCGGGGAGCGTATCAAAAACGCTTTGGTTGTATCCTTCGAATCGAAACAAATCGATCATTGGCATCTCAGATGTATAGATAAGACGTTGCTCGATGAGCGTAAATTCATACTGACTAGTACCAATGAGAGGTTTTTGATCTGCATACGCCGTACAAAAAAAAGTTCGCCCCGGTGAAGCGCCTTTTGCAATAAGGGAAAGATGATCGTCGAATAACGTCACATAAAAATCCTTTTGCGCAACTGCACGATCCATTTCCTTGATTTGCTCGTCATAACTGGGTGAACCTTGGGTAAAATGCATGGAACACGATAAAGAAAAGTTTGCTTTGCCCATCCAAGAGGGCGCTACCATATTGGTATCAATGACCAGCTGATAGACGGAATATTGATCTACACATTGCAGTGACAAGGTATTATCGCTACGCAATGTTTTGCACGTCATTGCACGCCGATAAAAATTTTTCTTCTGGTTTGCGTAAACTTGTGGACAGCAAGCTAGGATAAAAATCAGTAGAACTTGTGTGATCGATACTCTTAAACAGATACGCATACACCCCCCTTTTACAGACAGAATCGAGGTTGTAACATATTTGAAATATGAAATCTATACAGCATCAAATCATCGACATCACCTATGAAAACTTCGCCTTACTTGCTAATGTCCGTAAAAACAGGCCTTTACTTTCATATGATAAATATGTTAGTTCGATGCATATGTAGTGTGCTTTTTATCAAGGGGGAATCACAATCATGCCAAAAAAATGTGTTTATCTATTCTTATGTGGACTTTTTTTGACGAGCCTTTATAGCAAGGCATTTGCATCACCTGGCAAGAACTATCATCGTCGTGTACTTGCCTGTAAAAAAGTTTCGGATGCACATCTTAATTGTAGCGATCAACACGCTGGGTATCAATTCGTTTTTGATGATCCCGATACGTACATTCAATGGCCAACCACAACAAACCTATCGGCGTTATGTACGATGTATTATACGCAAGGAAATTATGCATTCGATGATTTTGTTCGTGAAATGGATGTTATGGTTCGCGACAATGTTTTTGTCGTAGCCAATGCCAACAACCATCTCCAATTGGCTGCGCAGCACCCGATCCATGAAGGCGTATCATTTCGCTGCGTTTTTATGCATGAACAACAGTTTATCCAGGTCAGCCAGATCAACCAAATCCGTTTTACGCAGCAACTGCTTCACACCGATACATCTGATCAGGATGATCAACCATTTAACTTCATCGATTATATCCATCGCCCGCACGATCACCCGATGCACCCTTCCAAAAATATTCCAGCAGCAATCTATCAAGCCCCCAAAGATTTTATGTGGGGACTCCACCAAGAAAACATGGATCTGATCCGAGGCGAGTATGAAAATGGCTTACACTTTCCCCCCCTTGGATGGGGTTGGCAACATGATTTTTCATTACTGGATCCTCTTATCAAGCGCCTTGCGCCCAATAGCACTTGTTTAGACATCGGCACACGCTCTGGTGAAACGGTAAAGAAAATGGCTGGTCGAGGCCATCAAGCCTATGGCATTGATATCCTTTATTATCAACAACCCAATTTTAGTGCTACCACGGAAAACGTACATTTTTTTGCGGGCCGCGCCCAGGATCTTCCTTTTAAAAATGAGACATTTAATTTGATTGTTTCCAATCGAGGCATCCAAATCGATCAAAGCATCAAAGCTTTTGTCGAAGTGCTGCGAACTCTAAAACCAAGTGGCACATATTATGAAAAAGCCATGAGCACTGGTGGTGGCATGCGTTTTTCGATCGCAGACAATGCCACCTCTGACCTTTTACAACAACTGATCACAAATCAATACGTCCATTTTCGTTTCGGTATAGATGATAACCCCATCAATCCGCTAGAAGTAGATTTTTCTGTCATGCTGGCCAATGATCAAGGTTTTAGCATTGAAAAGCTACGATCGATTCCAAACCAATTACTGCAGTTTTAATAAAGACCGATTGCGCAAAAAAAGGGAGGCGCTGAAAAACTGCGGAAATTTTTGTTGCACGCGCGTTAAAAACACTCTGTAACCCCTTGTA
>JAGRMV010000178.1 GCA_020441045.1 Deltaproteobacteria bacterium
CCACTTTAAGCTGTAATGCTCTGTTGTTTCAGGTTGATGAGAAGACATGATAGAAAGTTGTCCCCCATCTGGAGCGCTGATGTTTTTTACTTTTTTATTTAGATCCATCAACGCATACACCGGACTTTCTTCATCGCCTGCGAGGTCACCTAAGACATAGACAACAGGTTGCAGGTTTTTATGGAAGATCGCATTGCCTTGCGCTGAAGTTTCAATCGTGACCAGTTCTTTTAAGGGGACAAAGGATTGATCTTGACTGATGACAGTCAGTTGCAATAACGCTTCTATATCTTGCCGTTTTGCCAGGGGCAGTTCAACTTTTACAGGCACTTGCTCCAAATTGTCATCGGTATGGTAGACACCCAAAGGAATATTGCCATAGGCAATTTCAAGTGTCCGTACAATTGAATCAATAGAAACCCGTTTTAGACTGGCGACTTTACGATTGATGGTCAGGGCATAAATTTTTTGTGGATGTGTTGCCATCCAATCAACATCGACAACCCCTTCGGTTTGCTTAAAAGCTTGCTTGACTTCTTTTGCAAGCGCAATTTGTTTTTCATAATCGGGTCCGTAAATCTCTGCGACCATGGTCGAAAGCACGGGCGGGCCAGGCGGAACTTCAGTCACTTTTAGATCGGCTCCATATTGATCGGCAATGGCTTTCAGTGCTGGACGTACCGATTTTGCGATGTCGTGACTTTGTCTTTTGCGCTCGTGTTTGGGCAATAGGTTGACTTGTATATCTGCAAGATGTGGCGCTTTGCGCATAAAGTAATGTCTGACCAGGCCATTAAAATTGATCGGGGCTGACGTCCCCACATAAATTTGGTAGTCATGGACTTCATCCATGGTGGTTAAATAATTCGCCATTTCTTGAGCAACTTGCTTGGTTTTTTCTAATGGTGTGCCTTCCTGCATGTCGATCATGACTTGAAATTCACTTTTGTTGTCAAAGGGAAGCATTTTGACTCTCACAGTTTTGGTGACCATCAGCGCGCCAATGCCGCCAAACATCAAGAGAACAAAAATAAAAAAGACGACCTTTTCTTTCCAGCTGGCCAAAAGTCCATGCATGATTCGAAAATACACTTGATCCAGAAACGAATGTTTGTCTGTATCCTCATGGTTTGTATGATTTTCATGACCTTCTTTTTTATAAATCAGTTTGCCGACCCATGGGGAAATGACAAATGCAATCCCCATCGAAAAAATCATCGCATACGATGCGCCAACTGGAATAGGGCTCATATAAGGGCCCATCATGCCACGAACAAAAGCCATCGGTAAAATAGCTGCGATTACAGCAAATGTAGCTAAGATGGTTGGGTTACCCACTTCGTCGACGGCGCGAACAATGATGTCACTTAAGCTTACATGTTTGCCAGATTTTCTTTGTAGATGTAAATGCCGGTGGATGTTTTCAACTACGACGATTGCGTCATCGACCAAGATACCAATCGAAAAAATAAGTGCAAATAAGGTGACGCGGTTGAGAGTGTATCCAAGAAAATAGTAAATAAACAATGTCAGTGCCAATGTAACCGGAACAGCGACCCCAACAACCAGAGAAGATCGCATACCAAGGGCAAGTGCGACCAAAAACATAACGGAAATCGAGGCAATCAATAGATGCTTGATCAACTCATTTGATTTTTCTTTTGCGGTTTCGCCATAATTTCGAATGACGGTATAGTTTGTGTCTGTAGGCAAGTGAGCTGGCGCCAGTTTTTCCATTTTATGCAGCACCATTTCGGCCAATGCAGTTGCATTGGTACCTTTACGCTTGGTCAGTGAAAGTGTAACGGCAGACTGCGCGTGATTTGTTTTTGTGCCATGTAGTACATAATCGGCTCTTTGCGCGCCACCATCAATCACTGCTGCAACATCTTTGAGGCGAATGGCGCGTCCTGCCTTGATCGCAACAACCAAGTCTTCAATCACTTTTGTATCTTGAAGAAATCCACCGACTTCGACCAGGTATTCCTCGGATAGACCTGTTGTTTTACCTACTCTGTTTAAGACATTGCCTTCGGTGATGGCGGGTAAAAATTCTAACAGACTTATTTTATACGACTTTAATTTTGTAGTGTCAGGGACAATGCGGACCACTCTTGGTTCTCCACCGATGGTGCGAACCAAAGAAATGTTGGGAATTTCTGAAATTTTTTGGGCAAAAGTATTACTGATTTGTCTTAGCTCATAACTAGATTTTTGATCACTATGAAAAGTCAGACCTAGAAAAGGAACATCATCAATAGTATATGAACGGACCAATGGCAGATGTGTTGGCAGCAGTACTTCTGGTGCGTATTCTCTTAATTTGTGATGAACGCGAACGACCGCAGGTTCTAATTCGGTACCGACTTCAAAGCGGAGTGTAATCATCACCATATCGGTTTGGGTTGTACTATAAATATAATCAACGCCAGAGATTCCCCACATCAATTTTTCGATCGGGTTGGTGACAAAGCGCTCTACCTCTTGCGGAGAAACGCCGTGCGTATTAATCATGACGTCAACCATGGGAACAAGAATCTGCGGCTCTTCTTCTCTTGGTGTGATCTGAAGAGCCATGTAGCCTAAAACCAGACTTGCTGCAATCAGAAGAGGGGTAAGTTTTGATTCAATGAAGTACGCTGCGAGTTTACCCGCTAACCCTTTTTTGGATGGTTGCATTATAGTTCTCCCACTTCATATTGGTATTGCACCGCAGTCAAAGCGACTTGCAATTGTGTTTGTATTTTTTGTGATGCTATGGCCGTCCATTCCTGAATGGCTTGTGATAAGTCTTTTAGGGGCAGTGTGCCTTCTTTATACCTTTTTTCTGCGACTGATAGGGCTTGATCGACCTTTTGCATGGCTGATGTAATCAGAGCATACTGTTTGATACTATCGTTATGCATGGTAACAGCATTGATTTGGGAAGCCTGTATTTCTTTTTTCTTGGCCTCAATCATGTGCTTGAGCTTTTCAATATGGGCTTTGGCCTCTTTGACTTGATGCTTTTGTGAAGAATTGGCAAATGTCCACTGCAGTGTTGCGCCGACATCAAATGCACCTTCAATGGTATCAAATGTACCTGTATAAAGATTGTAAGATGCAAATGAGTGTAAGGCAGGCATATTGGTTTTGCTGCTCGCATCGAGTTTTTTTTCAGCAATTTCTAGTTTTGCAAGCATCACTTTATAGTCATGTCTTTTATATTGGGGTTGGTCATAGATCATTTTTTGACCCACTTTGGGAAGTTCTCCAGCCAGCAGATCATCGGATAAGTCTAAGTTTGTAGCAATGCGCAAACGCTGGATCATCAATGCGCGTTGAGTTTGTAGGTTTTGTTTTTCTGCCTGCATTGATATCCGAACGGCTTGTGAAATCAGAAAACTGGTTTTTGTTGCACTGGTGGGTGCATCCATCAATGCATAAGACCTTTCCAGCGCGAAAAGTTTTTCGATGGTGCTGTCGATAACAGCTATTTGTTCATCGAAACTTTGCCATTGATAGTACATTTTGGATACTTGCACACGAATGTTGGTTTCTATGGTTGCAATTTCTTTGGCAATAGATGCATCTTGCGTATGTAATATTTCTTTATTGGCTTGCACTCTCCCCCCTGTCCAGATCGGCGCTTGTACTTGCAATCGTGTCCACCAAATGCCTGTTGGATCAGGATCATTGAGTTGATTTAAACCAAAATCGCTTTGTGAAAATTCACCCTTGCGCAATTTGTTGCCGAATACGCCAACCGGATCATCGGTGTAGAGAAACGTTTCACTCACCGTTGCTTGTGGATACTGACTTGCTTGCAATTGATCTTTTTGCGCTGCCACCACCTGATGATTGGTTTGGGAAGCTGCAATTTCAGACGAATTTGTAATGGCGTGATCTATCATCTGATCAAGAGAATAGGTTACTTCAGCCCATACCATTGTTGTATAAAGGAGAACAGTCAATGCAATTGCTCCTACTTGATATACATATTTTTGCTTCATTTTTCTCCCTTACAAAATAATTCTTCGACCAAAGCTAAGAACTGAAAAATTTTCTGATCAGACACGTCATAGAAGACCTGGGTTCCTTCTTTTCTACGTACCAAAATTCCTCTGCTTTGCATGATTGATAAATGTTGCGATAGTGTGGACTGACTTACATCATCCAAAGTATCAACCAAGCTAT
>JAGRMV010000017.1 GCA_020441045.1 Deltaproteobacteria bacterium
ATTTAATCTCGAAAGTTTTGAAAATCTACTGGAATCGATAATTCTTCCCCTTTTAAAAACCCGATCACTTTCTATATTTTATGCGGGGAAAAACGCTTTTCCCCTATGCATGTAGCAGGGCTACATGCATTCACCCCTTTGCGGTTTAATCTCGAAAGTTTTGAAAATCTACTGGAATCGATAATTCTTCCCCTTTTAAAAACCCGATCACTTCTTGGAGATCATCAATTTTTTTGCCTGAGACGCGGACGGTGTCGCCTTGGATGCTGGGCTGTACTTTCAGTTTTGTGTCCTTGATTTTTTTGACAATGTTCTTGGCTTGTTCTTTGTCGATGCCTTCCTTGAGTTTGATTTCAACTTTTGCGCGACCACCCCCCGCTGGTTCAACTTTGCCTATATCCAATGACTGAATTGAAATTCCGCGTTTTGCCATTTTTGATTGGAGCACATCGATCACAGCGTTGACTTTCGCTTCATCTTGAGAATTGATCTTGATGATTTTCTCCTCACGTTCTACGGTTGAATTACTTCCCTTAAAATCATAGCGCTGTTGAATTTCTTTGGCCGCTTGGTTAACCGCATTGTCGACCTCATTCATATTTAGTTCATTGACAATATCAAAACTTGGCATAATTTTTTCCTTTCATCCATCTGTAAAGCAAGCTGGTGACCTGCAAGTTATCTTTTAAAATTTAGCTTCTCTATAAAGTTTCAAAAAAATGCACATTATACCTTATTCGGCTCTGTCATAGACCGAGGGTCTAAAACTTTATCTAACTCTTGCTTAGGTAAAATATTTTCTTCCTCACATAGCTGACGAACGGTGCGACCGGTTTTTTGTGATTTTTTGGCAATTTCTGCCGCTTTATCATAACCAATGATCGGTGCTAAGCTTGTGACCATCGACATACTTTGCTCGATCAAAGTATTGCAACGATCCCGATCAACTTCAATGCCTTCGATGCAGCGCTGCTGCAAATTTTTTATACCATTGGCCAAGATCTCAGACGATTCAAGTACACTATACACCATGGCTGGCATCATCACATTGAGCTCAAAGTTACCGGCTTGGTTACACAGAGAAACGGTCACATCATATCCGATCACCTGTGCACAAATCATCATGACAGATTCAGCAATGACCGGATTGACTTTTCCTGGCATAATAGAAGAGCCCGGTTGTGTTTCAGGGAGAATCAACTCACCAATACCGCAGCGAGGACCAGATCCTAGAAAACGAATATCATTGGCGATTTTCATCAAACTGGTAGCGAGTTCTTTCAGACTTGAACTGGCATGCACAACCGCATCCTTTGTGGCCTGACTTGCAAAATGATTGGGGGTTTCACGCACATTCAAATCCATACGCTTGGCAATTTCTGCAATCACTTCTTGGGCCATTTGTTCAGGACGATTGATCCCCGTTCCAACCGCTGTTCCACCTAAGGCGAGTTCTTCCAACGAACTACAAGCATATTGAATACGTTCAATCGATTGCTGTATTTGATAGGCAAAACCTGAAAAAACCTGCCCCATTCGAATCGGCGTCGCATCTTGCAAATGTGTTCGTCCAATTTTGACAATATCATCAAAGGCCATAGCTTTTGTCTGCAAAGACTTTTGCAACTGCACAAGCGCCGGAATCAAATTGACTTGAAACTCTTTCAAAATGCTCAAATGCATGGCCGTGGGAAAAACATCATTGGATGATTGACCGTAATTAACATGATCGTTGGGATGAACATACTTCGAGCCGATTGCTTTACCCAAAATTTCGCTGGCACGATTGGCAATCACTTCATTGGTATTCATATTCGAAGAAGTACCTGATCCTGTTTGATAAATATCTACAACAAAATGTGCATCGTGTTTGCCATTGGATACCTCTTCTGCCGCTTGTACAATCGCTCCTGCAACCTCCGAAGAGACCCAACCATATTTCCCAGTGATGACAGCTGCGGCTCGTTTGATTTCACCTAAAGCATGAATCATCATGCGTGGCATCCGATGTCTGCTAATCGGAAAATTTAATACCGCCCTTTGTGTCTGCGCAGCATAATAGGCTGTTGCTGGCACTTCCATCGTGCCCATAGAATCTTTTTCAATACGTACATCTGTCATCATAAACTCAAGACCTTTCTATATAACCAAACCCTATCCTCATACCATACACACCAAGAAAAACCATGTCTGGAACGCATGAAATTTAACAACAAAAACGCATGTTCAACTCCAATTAGATCAGGTATAAGCAGCTTGATATGGGCAATTTTATCAAAGCACTACTGCATAGAGACCAACAGGCACAAAACCTTCGTGTTAGCGAAGAACTGACCTTTTCTGGCAATTTCAACGTCCATCCCTCAGACCCACCGAGCAAAAAGCACGCAAGACTGGGACCATGGCTTGCAACTGGCATTTGCGGGAACGACATTACCTCCAGTTGTTTGTATGTTGCCGCAATCGCTACTGCCTATGCGGGGGTTTATGCTCCTTTTGTATTGCTTCTGGTTGCAGGTCTACTTTATATTTATCGAAATATTTACGCAGAAGTTTGTGGCGCGCTACCACTTAATGGTGGTGCATATAACGCCCTTTTAAATACTACGACAAAATTTAAAGCATCAGTTGCGGCCTGCTTAACCTTTCTTTCCTATCTCGCCACAGCTTGTATTAGTTCAAATACAGCCATTGAATATTTAGGTACGCTATTTCCGCAGTCCATTCCGGTGTTACCATTGACCATTGCTTTACTTGGTGTGTTTGCCTTTTTGGCCATTATGGGGATTTCTGAATCTGCCAAAGTTGCATTGGCGATCTTTTTATTTCATCTAAGTACGTTGGGGCTATTTATTCTCTTAGGAATTGTATTTTTATTTGGCGATATGAGCATTGCCTTAGAGAATTGGAAAATCCCACAAGCACATGGCTTTCTACCGACAATCTATCTAGGTTTTTCGGCAGCATTGCTAGGTATCAGTGGTTTTGAAAGTTCTGCCAATTACATAGAAGAACAAGAGGAAGGCGTTTTTCCCATTACGCTACGCAATATGTGGGTTGCGGTTACCATTCTTAACCCCATCATTGCAATGATTGCCATTGGCACTTTACCGATTGATACCATCATTACACATAAAAAATTCATGCTCGCTTCTGCGGGTCTGAGCATCAGCGGACAATGGTTAAAAACATTAATATCAATAGACGCTTTTTTGGTTTTGTCTGGAGCTGTATTAACAGCTTATGTCGGTTCTAGTGGTCTTGTCGGGCGAATGGCCTTAGACAGATGTTTGCCACAGTTCCTCCTCAAAAAGAATCGTAGAGGTTCGCAGCATTATATCATTCTAACGTTCTTCTTTTTATGTGCTTCCATTTTATATTTAACCAAAGGTGATTTGTTGGCACTTGGCGGGGTGTATACCATTTCATTCTTAGGTGTGATGAGTCTATTTGCCATTGGTAACGCGTTATTAAAAATTCGCCGAGCACGACTGCCCAGAGAACATCGAGCCAAATGGATTGCCATTGCCACGGCATTAACAGCAACGATTGTTGGCATCGCGGGCAATATTCAGCTTAAGAGTGAAAATATCCGCTATTTCATGCTTTACTTTATTCCCACGGTATCGATCGTATTCATTATGCTCAATCGCCACAATATCCTGCGCATGTTTTTACACATTGTTTTGGACCTGACCAAAGGATTGACCGGCGTTGATGGCATCAAGCAAAAAATCAACAGCTGGATCCTATCTCTTGAGTCACAACGAATCATTTTCTTTACCAAAGGCGATGATGCCGCCAATCTTAACCGGGCTATGCTCTATGTAAAAGATAATGAGATCACCAATCGCATTACGGTCATTCATTTGTATCAAGACCGGGATCATATCCCTAAGATGCTTAAAAGCGACCTTCGCACCATTGATAAACTTTATCCTGAAATGGATATTGAACTGGTTTTGCTCAAAGGTGGCTTTACACCTGAAAAGGTTGATGAGATTTCGAAAAAGTACAATATTCCTAAAAACTATATGTTTTTAGGTGCGCCCAGTGTCAAGTTTGCCTATCCACTGGCCGACTTAGGTGGTGTCAGGTTGATCATTTGAAGCTACAAGAAATTGATGAAAAAATGGCGACGCTGCTTGATACGCAGTTTCGCATCCCAGGTACGCACGTTCGATTTGGTTGGGACGCTATTTTAGGACTGCTTCCAGGAGTGGGTGATAGTATCGGTGCGATCATTTCACTGTATTTTATTGTGCGTGGTATTCAGGAAAAGCTGCCCATACGAATATTGATGATTATGCTAGGTAATATTTTACTTGAATGCTTACTCGGTAGTATTCCTATCATTGGAGACGTGTTCGATGTATTTTTCAAGGCAAACATAAAAAACTTGGACCTGCTGCAAAGATTTGCCAAGAGATAACTTCATGACAATGTTATAGATAGATTTATTGAAAATTTTGATACGTCGTCATAAATATACCAATTGCAGCAATCAGTAAGATCATAATACGAAAGAATTTTTCAAACTTTCTTAGCTTCTTCACTTTTCTTCCTGATATACTTTTGATGCAAGCCGATGCCCTATTTTTTTCTCAATAAAAGAAGAAGCTTTGACCAAAGCAGTTAAGTTGACTTTATTTTCGATATTTTCTTTTTGCAACATTTGCACAACATCTTCGGTTCCCACATTGCCTGGCGCTCCTGGTGCATATGGACAACCACCAATCCCTCCACTAGATGCGTCAAATGTTTTTACATCCCATTCCATCGCGGTTTTTATATTATCAATGGCTTGTCCGTATGTATCGTGAAAATGACCTGCAAGCCAACCGTTTAAACCTATATGGTGTGTTTTTTCAAACAAAGTGCGAGTTTGTGCAAGTGTAGCCTTACCAATGGTGTCACCAATGGATACTTCGTAGCATCCCATTTCAAGCAATTTTTCAATCACCGGAATAACTTGCTCTGGAGAAATATTCCCCTCAAACGGACAAACAAAACATGTCGATACATAGCCTCTAACTTTAATATTCAAGTCATCGGCCTGCTTACAGATTTCAATAAAGCGTTGTAAACTTTCAGCGATACTTGCATTGATATTTTTTTGATTAAACGTTTCAGAGGCTGCGGTAAATACTGCAATTTCTTTGATGCCTGTATTGCGCGCTTGTTCGAACCCTTTGATATTCGGTACAAGCACTGATATTTCTGTATGCTCCTGCAAATCAAGCCCATCAATCACTGCATCCGTACCTGCCATTTGTGGAATCAAATCAGGGCGTACAAATGCGCCAACTTCGATATAATCCAAGCCAGCTTGCTCAAGCAAATGGATATATTTGATTCTATCTTCTATAGAAATGATTTGTTTTTCATTTTGTAAACCATCACGCGGTCCCATTTCTTTGACACGAATCAAATTGAAACCTCAACCAAGATTTGGTCCTGATTGACCACTTGGTTTTCTGTGCAATGAAATACATCAACGATCCCATCAGCGGGACTAGCAAGTTTATATTGCATTTTCATCGCTTCCATTTCAATCAAAATTTGATCTTTGTGCACCCGATCTCCTTGCTTGACATGTATTTTTACCACTGTTCCGGTCATTGGAGCCTGCAGTGTATTGTCACTTACGTTTGTTTGACTTCCTAGCGACAAGTCCTTTTCTGTTAAGACATACCAATGCTGCGCAAAAAAGATCCATGTCGCACATCCAAGTTGATACAAACGATAAGGTGAAACCCAAGATTTATCATATTTTTCAAAGGCTATATTCTCTACCTTCTTTTGGTTCCACATCAACTGATCCAGCGGAAAAGTATATGTAGCATCATATTGGTTCCATGGATCCTGTTCCCAGGTTGATTGATTGCAAAGCCACTTTTCATATTGCCATATTGCCAATGCTTCCCCCAAATTTTGCTGGCGCTGTTTAAGATAGGTTGGGAGAACTTTTTTAACCCATTGGGTATGATGTTTGTGCTGATCGAAATCAGGGTGTTCCAATGTCCAGGCAATAAAGCTATGATTGGTCATCACTCCAACCAATTGTAATTGCTCTAATGCCGATAACAAATCTGCAATTGCCTCATCACGATTCTCACCCCAAACGGTTAGTTTTAAAAGCAACGGATCAAACATAGAGGTAATATGTTGTCCCACCATGATATTATGGTCCACGCGCGTTGTCTTCGTTTCGGGCGGCAACGTAACATGTGAGACAATGCCCGACGAAGGCAGAAAATCTCTATCAGGACTTTCTGCATACAGCCTGACCTCAATCGCATGCCCCTGAGGTTGTAAATTTTCTAATTCAATTACTTCATCTTGCGCAATTTGAATTTGACATGCTACCAAGTCAACATCAAAAACCATTTCAGTGACCACATGCTCAACTTGCAGTCGTGTATTGACTTCCATAAAATAATGTTGCCCTTGCTCGTCAAGCAAAAACTCAACTGTACCAATATTGACATATCCTACATGATGGATCATTTTTAAAGCGTCGTCAGCAATAGCTTTACGTTGCAGATCATTGATTGCAACACTTGGCGACTCTTCAATGATTTTTTGATGCCGACGTTGCACCGTACAATCTCTTTCTCCTAATGCATATGCATGACCATGCGCATCTCGCAAAACTTGGATTTCAATGTGCTTGGGATTTTCAATATACCTCTCGGCCATCAAGCGACCATCACCAAAAGCATGTTTAGCAATCATCCGGCTTTCTTCCAGTTTCGCAATCAAATCTGTATCATCAAATAAAATTTGCATTCCTTTTCCCCCACCTCCCATCAAGGGCTTTACAATAAGAGGAAACGGCATAGTAGTAATATTTTTCAAAAACAAAGAATCATTTTCTGTAGCTTCATATATATGATCAAGCACTGGAATTTGGCATTGTTTGGCAATGGCTTTGGCTTGTTCTTTATTGCCAAGCTGATCAATAACTGATGCGCTAGGTCCAATCCAAATCAATCCAGCATCGACAACTTTTTGGGCAAACACCGGGTTCTCAGAAAGGAAACCATATCCTGGATGAATGGCATCAGCCTTTTCATTCAAAGCTATTGCAATGATGGCGTCCATATCCAAAAAAGCAGAAAGTTGCTGATCAGGCAAGGCGTAGATGCGATCAAAATGCTGCAAATAAGGCGCTTTTTTTTTTAATTTTTCATAGAGTCATATGGATTCAATATCTAACTTGGCCAGGGTTTTGGCAATACGGGTCGCAATTTCTCCACGATTGGCGACCAATACACTTTGTATTTTTTTGTTTCGCTTCATGCCAAAAATTTCTTCCAATTTGGTTTTCTTTTTTCAAAAAATGCGCGTAGCCCTTCTTGCGCTTCCTCGGTCGTACGGATATCTGCAATTTCTTCTGATGTCACACCTCTTGCTTCCGAAAGAGATAAAAACTGCACATCTTCACACATTTTTTTATAGCGAGCAATGGCTTGTGGGGAGAGTTCTAAAAACATATCTACATGACGCGCAATTTCAGTGTCTAAATCAGGCTTATTGTCGACGAGATGATGGACCAAACCAATACTCTGACCTTGCACAGCAGAAATCCTTTGTGAACAAAGACCATAATATTTCAGATGCTTCATCCCAACTTTTCGTAAAAGAAACGGGGCTATCGTAGATGGGATCAAGCCGAGCTTGAGTTCACTCAAAGACAAAATAGCATCTTTATGCATAATGGCAACGTCCATACAAGCAATCATACCAACACCACCTCCAAATGCATTGCCGTGAATGGCACCAAGTACAGGCTTGGGACAGGTGTATATTGCATGATACATATCGTATAAAGCCAAAGCTGAAGTAAGATTTTCATCTTTATGCATATCGATACTTTGCTTCATCCAGTGTAAGTCTGCGCCAGCACAAAAAGATATGCCTTCTCCCCGAACCACAACAACCTGTACTTTACTGTCTTGAGCAGCTTGCACGAACGTTTCTTGAAGTGCTGAAATCATTGCAGGATTTAACGCGTTATGCTTGTCGGCTCGGTTCAGTGTAACTGTGGCCACAGCATTTTGTATATTGTAGTTAATCAAGTCCATTACATCCTCAATACACCATACTTGGTTTCTGCAAAACGACTTTGGTAGCAAACTGCAAGCGCCAATGCCAACGTCCTGCGTGAATCCCTTGGGTCGATAATGCCATCATCCCAAAGCCGCGCCGAAGCATAGTAAGGATGGCCTTCTTTCTCATATTTTTCGATGATAGGTTTTTTAAACGCCGCTTCATCTTTTTTCTCTTGATTGACAGTCCATAAAACATTGGCAGCCTGTGTCCCTCCCATTACTGAGATTCGAGCATTGGGCCACATCCACATAAATCGAGGACCAAAAGCGCGGCCACACATCCCATAGTTGCCTGCGCCAAAACTTCCCCCAATGACCAAAGTCATTTTTGGGACTTTGGCATTGGCAACAGCCATCACTAATTTGGCGCCATCTTTCGCAATACCTTTGTTTTCAACATCTTTACCCACCATAAATCCTGTAATATTTTGTAAGAACAGAAGCGGGATATTTCTCTGTGTGCAGAGCTCAATAAAATGTGTAGCTTTAAGTGCGCTTTCTGAAAACAAGACACCATTGTTTGCAATCAGACCCACTGGCATGCCATGAATTTTCGAAAAACCGCAATATATGGTTGTGCCATATCTTTGCTTGAACTCATCCATCGCACTATCGTCAACAATACGTGCTATCACCTCACGTACATCATACATTTGCTTCGGGTCATTCGGAATAACGCCCAAAAGCTCTTCCTGATCCAGTAGGGGCTGTTTAGGCTCAGAAAACAAATGTGTAGGCATAGTTTTAGCTGGAATATTGGCCAAAATATTACGAATAATCTGTAAGGCATGGGTATCGTTCTCTGCTAAATAATCTGCGACCCCTGAAATCCGTGTATGCACATCAGCCCCACCCAGTTCTTCACTGCTTACCACTTCTCCTGTTGCCGCTTGCACAAGTGGTGGCCCGCCCAAAAAAATGGTTCCCTGCTGTTTTACAATGACACTCTGATCACTCATTGCAGGTACATATGCGCCACCAGCAGTACATGACCCCATCACACAAGCAATTTGTGGAATTTGTTCAGATGACATTTGCGCTTGATTAAAAAAGATTCGACCAAAATGGTTTTCATCAGGAAAAACTTCATCTTGCATCGGTAAAAAAGCGCCACCTGAATCCACCAAATAAACACAAGGCAATTGATTTTCTCTGGCAATGGTTTGGGCACGTAAATGTTTTTTTACCGTAATCGGAAAATAGGTGCCGCCTTTAACCGTAGCATCGTTGGCAATAACCATGACATGCCGCCCACTGACTTTGCCAATGCCCGTCACAATACCACCACTTGGAACTTCACTTGCATACAAGCCATAACCCGCCATGGCCGATAATTCCAGAAATGGACTATGGGGATCAAGCAATTGTGTCACCCGATCACGTACAAATAGTTTGCCACGCTCACGATGACGAAGTACGTATTTCTCCCCTCCTCCTTGTTTAATCTGGATCAACGTTTGTTGAAATTCATCTGCTACAGCAGTATGGAACCGCTGATTTTCAATAAACTGCGGGTCAGAAGGATGCACCTTCGAGGAAAAGGATCTCATATAGCGCATGATTCCACTATTTTATGGGAACGTCAATGCGATTTTAGGATAGACTGATATCGAATGGATGTCATTGCCCGCAAAGGCATGCAATATTTGCAACCAGCTATCGACTTCTATACCCATCACTGTTTTTAGATAGATATAAGTTTGTAGGTGCTGCTGCGCTTTTTTTATATTATGTATAAATCCTTGTTGGTTTTGTTCGGATCGTTTGAGGCAGGCAGCAGACACTTGAATCAAGCCCTGTATCCAATCTGCAAAATCTGGATGATATGCTTTGCTATAATGCCACTTTTTTTCCCACACTTCATGCGCCTCCCAAAAAAGCTCCGCATTGAACAAATCAACACCATACAAATAAACAGTATCTTCATGCCAATATGTAGGTATCGTTTTATGACTAAATGTCATCGATGCATCCCAATGACCATGACGTTCTTTATCTGTTAGTGGAGCATTCGGGACAGGTAGATGAGTATAGCGGCGCATGTTAAAAGTATATTTTAAAGAGCACAAAAATTGCGATGAAAATACACGATGAAATCACCAAAATACGTTGAATATGCTTTTGAATCCAGGCCCTTGCCCGGTCACCATAAAAATAAATCATGATGCCAAATAAAAAGAAGCGTAGGGATCTTCCCAAAACGCTTGCTGTAATAAAAATCTGTAAGGAAATGCCAAATACACCTGCGGAAATGGTAAAAATTTTATAGGGAATCGGTGTATAACCAGAAATAAAAATCGTAAAAAAGGCATTGTTTTCATACAAAACCCGCACCCATTCAAAAACTTCAGGATCCATGATGTATTGAAAGAAAAAACCAGACAAATGTTCCCAAAAGAACATGCCAATCATATAACCCGCTACTCCACCAATCACTGAAAAAATAGTGCAGTATAATGCATACCATATGGCTTTTTTGGGCTTGGCCAAACCCATGGCAATCACCAAAAGATCGGATGGGATCGGAAAAAAAGAAGCTTCAATAAATGCGATGACACATAAAATCGGTGTTGCATAGCGATGAGAAGCGTACCCGAGAACTTTTTTATATAATTTTGTCAGCATTTAACAAATTCCACATTCTGGTGCCAGCCCACCCCTGTCACCTTTTTTATAGAGCTTTTTGGGCAATTTGGTAGAAATGTATCATGTTAAGGCCGTTGATCCTAGCTGCGTGTATATTTTTCATTCTGCAGTTTCTGAAAAAAACCTTCCAATCTTCTTATACGTCGCCAACAAAGCCATCTCGTAATCCTTATGAAATCTTAGGTATTGAAAAAAATGCCAGCAAAGAACAAATCAAACAAGCCTATCATCAGCAACTTGCGCAAAATCATCCTGACAAAGTCGCACATATGTCAAAAGACATTCAAGCTACAGCGCATGCCAAGACACATGACATTCAATGGGCCTTTGAACAATTACGATAGAGCATGCAAAACCCAATTACATGGCAAGAATTTCAAAAAATTGAACTTCGTGTGGGTACGATTGTACAAGTAGATGACTTTCCTGCTGCCAGAAACCCTGCATATATTCTGCAGATCGATTTTGGTCCAGATATAGGCATCAAAAAATCCAGCGCGCAAATTACCAAACGTTATACCAAAGACACTCTGATGCATCGACAAGTCATTTGCGTAACCAATTTTTCACCCAAACAAATCGGTCCCATCATGTCCGAATGCCTCATTACTGGATTTGTCCTAGACCATGGAGATGTGATCTTAAGTCAACCCGAAAAGCCTGTCCCCAATGGAACGCGTTTGGCCTAATAGACCGACCCATTTGTAAAATATTCTATTCATTGTTTTGATTTTGGTTTAAAACGCTCAGATGCCAGAATCAAAAGACGTTTCCACAAGTTTTACCCCATATGTATCTGCTGAAGATACTCGACCAGAAACCACAGCTCGTGCCATTGGTGTAGGAATTTTGATGGGCATCGTCTTTGGCGCTGCCAATGCTTACCTTGGCCTTCGTGTTGGGCTGACCATCGCTACATCCATTCCTATTGCAGTTTTATCGGTCATGGCATTTATGGCTTTGCCTCCATTTGGAAAAATTGCTTCTGTCCTTGAGACCAATATGTCACAAACCATCGGTTCGGCTTCCTCTTCACTGGCCTCAGGCATGATTTTTACGATTCCAGCTTTGTTTTTGTGGGGATTTAAGCCTAGTTTCATTGAATTGCTCGCCGTTTCGATCACAGGTGGACTTTTAGGTGTTCTTTTTATGGTGCCTTTACGTAAACTCCTTATCCGTGATGAGCATGAGCAGTTGCCTTATCCTGAAGGAACCGCTTGTGCCAAAGTCATGATTGCTGCGGAAAAAGGTGGAGCCGGCGCAAAACCCATTTTTTACGGCATTCTTACAGGTGGCCTGGTGAAGTTATTTGGTGGCGCACTGAAACTTTGGCAAGGAGAATTTTCTTTCAATATTCCATTTTTACCCAAAGCCCAATTGGGTTTTGAAGTTTCTCCTGCTTTGCTCGGCGTTGGCTACATTCTAGGCATGCGTGTATCAACGATTATGGTTGCAGGTGGTTTATTGGCATGGATTGTGATCATTCCCACGCTCGCGATTTGGGGGCAAGGCCAAACCCAACCACTGTATCCTGAGATGATGGATTTGATCATCGATATGAGTCCGGGTAAATTATGGACACGGTACGTACGCTATATTGGTGCAGGAGCTGTCGCCATGGCCGGCATCATTACACTGATTAAATCCATTCCCATGATTATCCAGTCGTTCAAAATTGGATTTCAGCACTTGGTTCATAAAAAAATAGATACGCAAGTTCTGCCACGTACGGATCAGGACTTATCGATGAAAACTGTTTTACTCGGCGTTGTAATCTTGATCATATTTTTGGCATTGTCGCCTTTTGTGTTTTCTTTTTTACCAAGCATCACCAGCCGGATTGTATGTGCACTACTGGTGGGCATTTTTGCATTCTTCTTTGTTACAGTATCAAGTCGCATTGTTGGCTTGGTTGGTGTTACTTCCAACCCTACCTCTGGCATGACTATCGGTACGCTTTTGGCCGTATCTGGACTCATGCTTTTATTCGGCTGGAGTGGTCCTCAGGCGATGGCCCAAGCCTTGGTCATAGGTGCCATTGTTGCGACCGCCGCCAGCATCGCTGGAGATACCTCACAAGACCTTAAATCTGGGTACATTTTGGGCGCGACACCAAGAAAACAACAGATTGGTGAATTGATTGGTGTTGTCACTGCTGCAAGTTTTGTGGTTCTTTCTCTTTTTATTTTGGCCAAGGCTTATGGGTTTGGTGGTCAAGAATTACCTGCACCCCAGGCTGTGCTTATGAAGCTTGTGATTGAAGGGGTTATGTCACAAAATCTGCCTTGGAATTTGGTTGCCATTGGCGCTGCCATTTCTGTTGTGGCTGCAATCTTACGGGTACCGACGCTTGCTTTTGCCGTAGGTATTTACTTACCAGTGGCAACGTTAACACCGGTTTTTTTGGGCGGTTTATTGCGCTGGTATCTTGAAAGAAAGGCACAAGATACAACCCAAAAAAATCATCGCCGCGAACGAGGCATTTTGTTTGGCTCTGGCCTTGTTGGTGGAGAAGGTCTTTTGGGCGTCGCCATCGCCGGCTATGCTTTGTTAACCACCAGTAAACCTAAAGGGATCGGTTCTTCATGGGCAGGTCTATTAGAAGAATGGATCCCACTGATCATTTTGGTTGGGCTGATGTTTTTGCTCTATAAAATTGCGACAAAACCAGAGCAAAGCGAGTAACCACTAATGAAATCTTCCTGTTGCAGGAATTTCAAGACAGGCTTGGCCTTCTATTTCAAGCAAAGCTTTGAATCGCGTATTCACATCATCTGGCGTAAAAATTTTTAATGCCTCATGATAAAAAGCATGGCCATGGCCTTTTTCGCTATGATAGAATTTTGTATAAAATTCTCGCCAATGGTGATCAGGATGTTGTTGACTTAATATTTCAAATCGCTCAATCCCACGCATTTCAATCAAGCTACACACCAAAAGTCGGTCCATAAATCTTCCTTTTGGGTCAGTTCGGACATGTGAGAGAATTTTTCTGATATATACATCTTTTTCATCGGGTAACAGTGGGTAGTCATATTTTTTCATCTCTTCATAGACCATACGAAAATGTGAAAGCTCCTCTGCAGCAATACGAGAAGCTGTGGTTACCAAGGATGGGTGGTCCGGATATCGCACAACAAAATCCATACACATTGCACAAGCTTTTCGTTCATTGGCTGCGTGATCAGCAACAAATAAAGGAAAATTTGCAACGACTTTTTCCATCCAAGCAGAACTTGTTTTGCCAATCAGTGGAAATTGTTCTAAAAAAGATTTGATGTCTATTAAAGTCGCCATTGTCATTCCTGCCTATCGGGAAGCTTTATATATTGAAAAAACCTTGCGATCTATTGAAAAATCCGTTCAATTTGCCAATCAGTCCGTGCCAACCCCGCCTGTCGTCATTGTTGTCAATAATCCAGCCACCATCTCGCGAAAATTTCTCAAGGAAAACCAAATGCTGGTTCGTTTTCTTGAGGATAGCAAACCACTTTATTCATTTGAGATACACATTCTTGACTATACCGATCCTGGTATCAAGTTTGGTGTAGGTCAGGCACGTAAAATAGGTTTGGAATATGCCATGGTCAAATGGCTGCATGATCCACAAGACCGTCTGGTTTGCTTGGACGCAGATACCACCGTCAATGCACAATATATTGCAGCCCTGTATCAAAATCTCGATGACATTTCTGGTTTTACCATAGACTGTCACCACCCAACGGATCGTGAAGAAATGATTTTTTATGAACTCTTTCTTCGTTACGTTCCATATGGTTTGCAGCAAGCCAAAAGTCCTTTCGGATTTATCGCCATTGGTAGTGCCATGGGATGTACGGTCGAAGCTTACAAAAAAATTGGAGGTATGCCTGCCAAATCGGCGACCGAGGACTTTCATTTTTTAAATAAATTGCGCAAATTGGCGCCGATACGAGTTCTTTCTGATGCGAAAGTCTATCCTTCTGACCGGAAAAGTTTTCGGGTTACATTGGGAACTGGAGCATTTTTAAAGTCAACCGGTAAAAATCTCGAATACGCCATGCAGAAACTCGTCATTCCCACACCAGAGGAATATAAACGTTTACAAAAAGTCATCGAAAGTTTGCAAGACTTCTACGCAACGGACTCATTATTGCACTTATTTGAACAAATCAATGACGTTACATCCTATCAGCATTTACGAGAACGCGGCATCGTGGAGAAACTGCACAAAATCAAAGATGGTTGTACCGACATGGTAACCTATTTCAAACGCATCATGGAAATCTTTGATGGCCTAGAAACCATTCGTTTGCTTAGATATTATATGCAAGATCGACAACCTCTTACACTCGGACAGTTTTTAACCTGGTGTCAACAATTGCACGATCCCACTGCCCATATTCATTCAACCGATCCATTACAAATGCTGCATGCTTATCGACAAAAGTAATTTTATGCGAAAACCTTAAGGATATCTGTTCCACACATTAAAAATCAGTTTTCAATGTATTGGCCTGGAAATAATAAATGGGACGCCCCTCTTTTTCATATTTGATTTGGTAATTGGTTTTATACGGATAATCTGTTTTCGGGATAACCTGAAATAGTTTGCCTGCACATGGAGCAAATTCTTTCATTGCATCTTCAAAGTAAGCTTTATGATCTGTCGTAATATGAAGCTGACCACCCGGTTTTAGTTTCTGGTAAAAAAGTTCGATATACGGTTTCTGTAAAATTCGATGTTTCCGATGTTTTCTCTTCGGCCAAGGGTCAGGGAAAAGAACATGAATTTGCGCAATCGAATGATCCAGAAAGTAATCTTTAAGAACTTCTTGCGCCAAACCACAGAGCAAACGAATATTCGAAATCTCTTGTTTGATGACTCTAGCTTCGGTATGCCTGGTCCATTTGATAAACCTCTCAATACCAATAAAATTATACTCTGGATGATCCATCGCATACGTACGTATAAAATGACCTTTGCCAAATCCTATTTCGAGGATGATTTCACCAGGTTGCTGAAAAATATCAGCTAACGGCAATGGTTTTGGATATTGGTTTTTTTCTAAAAATACTTCTTGCAATGTCATTTCAGCAAGCCTTATATGCTTTATTGATACGATGTCAATGCAGTTGCTCGTATACAAAAGCAGTAATTCGCGCATGGCTACAATCTCGCAAATTGTCTATTTCACAAGAAGCAATCACAGGCATATGATCTGGTTTACTTAAAGCTGGCTCTGAAGGCTTTAAAGCCGAAGGCAATTGATATTCATAAAATGCCCAGTTTTTATGATTGATCATATCAACCTCAGGGTCTTTAAACCAAACATCTGGGGTAATACGATGCCATTGGGCGGTTGAACGATCAGAAAAAACCATTAAATCTTGGGTCAAAGTAATCATGCCTCCAATACCATTTTTTTGACTCAGTAAATAGGGAGTTTGGGCACTCATTTTTCCAAAAGTATAATTACCCATCAAGGTTCCTCGCTTAGCAATATGAATGGCGCCTGCAAAAATTTCGGATGCACTGGCCGATCCTGAATCAATCAATACAGTAAGAGGCAAATCATTGCGCTGAGGTATTTTCAGGCGATATTTTTTCAGCCTGGATCGCGAGTAATTGACCTCTGAATAAATATGCTGCGGGGGCAAAAAATAATCGAGCAACGCCTCAACTTCTAACAATAAGCCACCTGGATTACCACGCAAATCCATAATGATGGCATCTGCATGTTTATATTGGTCCAGAACCTCTGTAAGACCCGCAACAGATCCACGGGTAAATTCCATCAAGCGAACCCATAAGATCAGAGCATCATCCTGCTTCATCTCTTTGATATAAAACGGCGGATAATTGAACTTATAGCGATCCACGATAACTTTACCTTCAGACATACTCATCTCAATATTTTGTTTTCCCTCCAGCACATCCATCAAATCTTGCCATGCAAACGAAAGCACTGGGGTGGTAAATATTTTTTGGACACGTTGGCCAACTGCAAGACTCGGATAGCTATCATCGTGTAAGTAATCAATCACCAAAAAATTTTTATCTGAAAAACGTCGTATATCTGGACTACGGTAATAAAACTCTATGCCACTACTTTTGGTTTTTCCCTCTGTTCGATCCCTTTTGGCTTTGACTTGATCTGGAGGCGTATATTGAGAATGTGCATCCAAAGTTTGCATATATGTCTCAATAAACTGCCTATAAAAAGCTTCTTCTGATCCTTGCTGCTGAGCTTGATATAGCTCTTGTAAGCTGCTGCACAAATCCCCCTCTATCGATGAAGATTGCGGAAGGTTTTTGCGAAATTGTTGCAATGTTTTTTGGGTTACATGATCAAAGTCATCAGGATGCCAGGAGACATGGTGTTTGAGTGTAAAATGAACAAGATCTTGAACAACGGTGCAATAACTTTGGTATTTTTTATCAAACAGTGTTTGCTCTTGATTATGCACCTGTCCACACCCTGTTGCAGCCATAAAGGCAAGCAGCACGGGTAAATATACGCACCTTGTCATACACGATAGGTATAACGTGCTTTGATCCATTTTTCAATCTGGGCTGGAGTGACCTTGCTCGGCTGGTTTGCAACCCATTGATATAGAGATTGCAAAAACTGTCCAGCTTTGGGGCCTTTTTTAATACCAGCCAGATGTAACATCTCCGTAGTCGTCATGGGCAAACGATGGAAATCCAAATCGGGGTATAACTGATAAAAGTGCTTTAGATATTCCTCTATATCAGTTCTTCCCAGTACAGCCGTCGTATGGATCATTGCCTTTTGATCATCAATGGTCCGTGCCCAAGATACCCATGCGTATCTTTGCTCATCAGAAAGCGGTGGAGGTATATACAACAACTCGGACATAGCTCGAATCCAATGCCAATATTTCTTAGGGACCCCAAAATCAATCCAATTTCGAGGGCTACTTTCTAGTAGCTTAGAAAAATCATGTGCAAATAATGCGACCATACGCAACCAAAAAATCGGTACAACATTTTTGACATCAACAATGGCAGGTATCTGCACAGGCAATAAATCTGTTAATCGTATATCCCGCAGGATTTGCAAAGCAACTTCGACATGTTCTCCACTGACAATGCGCTTCCATTCAGCATAGATCCTCTCTTTTGACAAATAGGCTATGTCTTGACTAGATTGTACCATCGCGGTTTTTAAGTCTGGTGCAAGTGAAAACCCTAACTCACTTACAAATCGAATGGCGCGCAAAATTCGTAATGCATCCTCTTGTAGGCGAAGCTGCGGATTTCGTACTGCACGAATCAATTGATTTTGAATATCTTTTTGTCCTCCCAATGGGTCAATCCATCGTTGCTTGATCATATCAAAGGCAATTGCATTGCAGGTAAAGTCTCGACGCATCAGATCTTTGACAATATCCTTAGTGAAAACGATGTGATGCGGTCTTCGATGATCTTTGTACGCACTTTCTTCTCGCAAAGTCGTAATCTGTATTGTGCCAATTTCAGAAGGAAGTAAAACGCAGCCAAAGTCAGCGCCCGAAGCATTGGCATAAGGAAATATCTGCATCATTTCTCCTGGCGTTGCCTGGGTCGACAAATCCCAATCGGTAATATGGCGATGTAAAAAATAATTCCGAATAGCACCTCCTACGACCCAAGTAGAAAAACCATGCTCTTTTAATTTGGATACAATCTCAGTAATGGCAGCAGGAATGTTAAAAGAATTCATCTTTGCTTTTTCCTTTTTGGCTTTCCTTACAAGCAAATTGGAAATTTAAATAAAAAAAAGTTTCGATGGTTGAGGTATTTTTTGAAAACGCATAAAAAAGACTCCGAATGTAGGCTATAGAAATTTTTTCCTCCAAGACACATGCATATAGGTAATCCCCCATCATACGTCCAATCGATCGAGCACAAATAAAAAAACCTTGATGATCCAATTTTGTGATGACATCGACCAGCGCATATGGGGTTTTTTTAAGAACCACTTCTTTGATATGTTTTTGATGCGCCAATACGCATAGTGCTACAGCTTTTTTTAATTTCTCTCGACTGGATAGCTTTTTTCTTTTGATCCTTCGTAAATACCGTTCAAAGTCCTTTAGATGGCTTGTTTTTTTCTTTGGATTAATGATTTTTGCACCAAAAAACCCCACACATTCGATCATCACAATACGGTAAAAATGTTCTTCAAAAGAAAAACTGGGATCAAAAATAGTAAAGTCCTCACTTACTTGCTTGGCCACCCATTGTGATGCCTTTTGTGCAATTCGATTGGGGGAAACATCTTGTAAATAAATCAAGGGGACATGGGGTAAAAACAAACATCTGTTTTCGATCATCTCAATATCAATCATATTTTGCATGATTGGGTTGACACGTTTTTTTGCTTTAACAATATATTTATTTACAATATCAGACACTTCTGTGTCTTGTGAAGAATACACATGAAGATCTTCGGGGTTAGGAATATTGATTTGCAAGAACTTTTTAATCTGCTGAGCATGTTCCATCACAACATGAAAATAGTCCGGTGTATAATAGATATCCCACTCTTGATCATCAATTGAATCTAAAATCGATACATGATCTTCAACCCAAGACTGATAACTCTGCCACTTGATCCAAGGTGTTGAACTCAACACGCAGTATTGATTGTTTTTGACTTTTACAACATCAACATCAAAAATCATGTCTTTTTCAACAAGTTTCCAATAGATCTCATCACTATTTTGGAACACAGTTAATATTTTGGGTTCAGGTTTATTATACTTCTTAAAATAGGCTCTACATTTTTGTGGAATATGAATATCTGCGAGATGCAAATCTCCATACAAGCAAAACACCACTGTCTGATCATCCTCGGCCACTGTATTAAAAATTGCCTTGGCTGCATGCCTGTCCCGTACATGGAATGGCTGATAGCCAGCATCAGTTGTATTCACACCAAGAATAGGAATTTGATACTTCTGAGCAAGATCAAAAATAGGTCGATAGTGAAGCCACGGGAAACCCCATATCTTTTCATAGTGAATAAGATTCAAAAAAGTCTCTTCGTCATACCTTCCCTCAACAAAATGATTGGCCACATCTTCATAGATACGAGGAACCATTTCTAAGGCAAGTTTCACTTTTTTGCCTTTTGAAGCCAAAAATTCCAACATTTTTACAGCTGTATATTGCGCTCTTGAAAGTGTGTGAAAATCTCCACAAAAGATAATTCTAGACGTTAAAATCTCCGCGAACAGTTCCTTTTTAGAAGATATTTTTTCATAATTTTGTACTTCAGATAAGTATTTTTCCCGGTATTTTGTAATCCGTCTTTCCTCAAACCTTCTTTGATCAAGGATCTCCTGCTTTAGTGCTAA
>JAGRMV010000179.1 GCA_020441045.1 Deltaproteobacteria bacterium
CATGATTGAGGTTTGATAAGCAATGAAGAATATGGAGATCGAAAGTGAAATATCTCATGATTTTGGCGAGCATCAAAAAAATTATAAATCAAGGAGGCTTATAGTATCGTAAGCAAAATAACGTAGAAAAGGGATTGCTGTGAAAGTAGAGAAAGCTTGGTATATTTATATCATTGAGACGAAAAGTCATCAGTATTATACGGGTATCACTACAGATGTACAAAGACGGTTTCAGCAGCATGCATCAAAAAAAGGCGCTAAATATTTTTATATGGACCCTCCGCAACAAATTGTTTGGCAGGTCAAATGTGAAAATCAGTCTGAAGCCCTTCGTGAAGAGGCAAGGATTAAAAAACTACCAGTACATGAAAAGCAAAAACTGTTTACAAGGAACTAAAAAATCCAAGTTTGACAAAGTTTATTTGAGTGTAAACAAGCTGCAACTCATTTTTATCAATGCGTACAGAAATCGCATTTAAATTGATGCGACCATTTCAACGAGTTTGTTGTGATCAATAATAGTAATGCATTTCTTGTCCACTTGAATGATGCCAATTTTTTTGAACGTTGACATGATTCGTATGGCAGACTCTTGGGTAGAACCTATAAAGTCCGCAATTTCTTGTCGGCTCAAATTAAGATCAATTTTTATGCCTTCGGAACAATTTTTACCAAATCGGTTAGAAAGGTAGACAAGTAGGTCGGCGAACCTTTGGTCAATATGCTTATGAGCGAGATTAAGTTCATTGGTTTGGGCTTGTCCCAAACTTTTTGCTAAGCTACGGGTAACTTTCATAAGAAATTCAACATCGTTTTTGAGCAATTGTTCAAAATCTTTTTTATGAATAAAACACATGGTACTATTTTCAATGCACTCTGCCGATGCTTCAAATGGTAC
The DNA here is from genome assembly GCA_020441045.1 of Deltaproteobacteria bacterium. Lineage (GTDB taxonomy): Bacteria > Bdellovibrionota_G > JALEGL01 > JALEGL01 > JAGRMV01 > JAGRMV01. The sequence goes on from JAGRMV010000179.1 coordinate 899, forward strand.
TTCAGCAATCATCGAGCGGTATCCGATCATTTCACCAGGGCCAGCGATATGAACAATTTTTTGATGGCCTTGCGTGTCTGATTTGTAAAGCTTTACTTTTCCAGTTTGAATACAGTAAAGGCCTTTGGCTTGATCGCCTTGCTGGAATAAAACATCTCTGCAGGAATATTTTTGAGGTATTTTAAGTTGATCGAGTTTTTGGATCGCTGTTGGTGCCATTGAGCAGAAAAAACTATCCTGTCTGGACGGGCATTCCATACATTTTTGTTTGTACATAAGCGCTTTGTATGAATAAGCTGACAAAAAGTCAATAAGACTTATCTAGAAGTCTGTTTCAAGCTTACATGAAGGTAAAAACTAAGGAATTCAGTAATTTATAAAAACGGTACAGATTTAAAATAAAACAATATCAAATCAAAATTTTTTTTTATGGTTATTTTTGATCTTTGCACGAAACATGATTGAAGATATTGCGTGTGGTTGTTCTATTGAGTAGTTGGTTTGTATTCACGTATGAATATATAGGTATATTCGTTGAGATTGAGTCAAAAAAAAGAAAAGAGAGTAGCTATGAAAATTGCCATTGTGTTTTTGATTATCTTATTATTTGTGACTGTGCCGAAATGGATTGGTGCCCAAAATGTCAGTATTGCTAAGCAAAGGTTTGATGCAAAAAAGACAATTGGTATCGATGTGCGTACCAAGGAAGAGTTTAAAAGCAACGGAGCAGATAATAGTTTAAATATGCCAGTGGATGAGTTGGAAAGTTTGATTGCAAAGTCTGATATTGCACAGGATGCAATGATTTTTCTTTTTTGTCGAAGTGGTGCCAGATCGCAAAGAGCCAAACAAATCCTCGAAAAAATGGGGTATAAAGATGTGACCAATATTGGTACTTATAAAGACTGGGTAAACATTTCAACAACGCCATAGAGGATTAGGCCTTTACATTCTTGGGTAAAGAAAACCAAATTATTATCGTGAAGGCAACATACAAGGCTTTTTGAGATAAAGGACTATCTTACATAAAATGCATATACAATAGTATGCTTATGAGTACCCAAGCCAACCATCGAAAAAAATATCCCTGGGGGATTTTTGAGAGTTTGCTGGCCAGCGATTTGATGCCACTTTGTTGTAAAAATAATAGCGGAATGGTACCAAGTGAAAACATCATCATCCAAATTCCTGAGAGTATCGGGGTAGAAGCAAGCAAGGAAGATGAAAGCGCAGCGTATAGTGGGGCACAAGGCAGCAGTGGAGAAAAAAATCCCAGTAAAACACTTCGGGTTGTCGGGGAAAATTTTTGGCTATATTTCATCAATGGCGCTTGCACACGGTACAAAACCTGGGTCAACCATTTGGTTTTGCCAAGAGCAAAAAGCATAAGCAGTAATAGTATCAAGATCAAAAAGGCTTTTTGTAACCTTGGGGAGGGCATTGAAAAATGTAAAACTCCAAAAAACCATCCAAGCCAAGTATAGGAGATGAGACGAGAACCATGGTAAAGAATCATGGGGTTCAGTCGGTTTTGCCCTTGTTGAAAAAACAAGACAGATATTGGACCACACATACATACACAGTGTAAACTGCTAACAAGCCCCAATATAAAAAAAGCTGTTGGTCCATATGGGTTATCTATGATCTCAATTAACTGGGACATTTGATCAAAATCATGTACCTGAAAACGATTGCCGTGTAAAAGCCTCGTATGAATGACACTAAACCCTGCATTCATTGCGGGACGCAGATACCTCATCGGAGACAAGATTCGTCGTTTTGTTGTTCTGGGTGTGCCTTTGTTTATAAGATGATCCATGATCAACAGCTGGATCGGTATTACAAGTTAAAGGATAAAAAAACTTCTCCACTGATCGGACTTTTACATAAAAAAAATAACCTCGATTGGGTAGAAGCTCATCTTGCCCAAACGCCTGGGCAGATCAAAGCACAAGTCAAAGGCGTGCAGTGTGCGGCTTGTGTATGGCTGATACAGGAAATGGCCAAGAAAATAGGTTCAGCTCAAGTGTCGATCAATACTGCCTATGGAACACTTACTTTATCATTTGACCCTGAAGCATTTGATGTGAAGGCTTATTTGTCGGTACTGCAAGATCTAGGATATGTGGTATCGGCACCATCAAAACAGGCGTATGTACAAACAAGTCGTGGCCTCTTGATTCGAGTCGGTATATGCGCCGCGCTGTCAATGAATGTTATGATGTTCTCGGCAAGTATTTATACTGGTTTAAACGCGTCAAATACTTCGTCGGTTTTTCAATTGGTAACCCATATCAATCTTGTTATTGCGACATTGGCCATGCTTATTGGGGGGACGTACTTTTTACAACGAGCCTATAAAGGCCTGAAGATGGGGCTTTTGCATTTTGATTTGCCTATCTCGATTGGTATTGTTTTGGCCTATGCGGGGTCACTTTATACCCATTTTTTTGGAAATCCTGAATTTTCTTATTTTGATACAGTCACCATTTTTATCACACTTATGTTGATAGGGCGCCTGGTGCAACAACGGATGATTGAAAAAAACAAGAACCAAATTATGCAGAGCCAAGAAGCTTCAGTATTTAACATTCGAAAGCGAGAGGGAGAAGCAATTGTAGAAATACCATTTGAAGAAATCCAGCAGGGTGATCGGCTACTGATTCCGCTGGGTAGTATTTTTCCAGTTGCATGTATTGCGGAGCAATCAGTTGAAATAGATTTGAGTTGGATCAATGGAGAGTCGACCCCAGTGCTGAAGTTTGTTGGTGAGCTTATTCCATCTGGTGCAACTTTGTTAGGGCCGCATGCAGTAGAAGTCATTGCTGACGTAGAATATCACGGTGCGGAATTGGCAGAATTGTTGACACAAGCTCAGCAAAAAGAAATGTTACCGCTTTTATGGCAGAATTTTGCTAAATACTACGTCATAGGGGTGTTGAGTTTTGTGACAATTGGGTTTGCTTTTTGGTTTTGGAAAGCTGGTTTGCATCAAGCCATATCCGTTGCTGTTTCAATTGCGGTTGTGACATGTCCTTGTAGCTTGGGGTTGGCTATTCCCTTGGCACGAACATTGGCATATAGAATTTTGATGTTTGAAGGTGTTTTGATTCAAAGATCACATACGCTTGATGATATGCAGAAGGTGCAACATGTTGCATTTGATAAAACGGGCACACTGACCATGAGTGATTTGCATTGGCGTAACCTAG
>JAGRMV010000180.1 GCA_020441045.1 Deltaproteobacteria bacterium
TCCACTTCGAAATGCGTATCTTGTGCCAATGGTGAAGGTACCGTAATGGTTCCACCACCAGAAAGTGTAAGCGTGGTCGTACCAGATACTGTTCCGCTATTGGGTGAGTCCTCGGAAAGACTTGTACCACTTAGCGAATAACTTGCCCCTGTCAGCGATACATATAAATTGACCGACGCATTTTGTGGGCGATTGCCACTGGCTGTCGCCGTTTTATAAATATTCAGACCCGCAGTTTCAGTAGCACACCGAATATGATTGGCCACTGTACCCGATACTGTAAAAGTTAAATTATTGTCATCCACACGAGTCAAGGTCGCGGTAAGCCCGTTCAACAAACCCGAAACCAAATAATCATCCTCTTCGGTGAGGGTCTCACGAAATGTATCCCCAACAATTTCAACATCTATGGTGGCAGAAAATGTCCCATCGTTGGCACTACTTTCACTCACAACAAGGTTATCGTACTTCAAATACGTAACATCATCGCTAATGACCTGACAAGAGACAGAAAACAGGCAAGCACAGACCGCTAAATAATGGACGATATTTTTCATATTTGTTCCCTACTCGCTTCTGCAGTATTTTCACTGCGTAACCACATGATCTCACCATGCAATATAAACCACAGACCATATTACACCATGAGCAAAACTTAACCACCAGCCGGAATCAATTTTTCCCAGCGAAGTACTGGTTATGATTATAATACTATATTCTACTATCACGAAACAAATAGATCAATGGTTGTCTATGTCCCCTTTTTCAAATGAAAATGATATTTCAACACCTACACCATAAAAGTCTTTTTTATCAAATGGTTATAAATCATTGGCCGCATCATTTTCATACCACCGACAACGCGATGCAAAGTTTAAGCTTTTTACAATTCATGCAAAATCTTTGCATTCCACGTAAATGGAAAAAATCCCCCCAATAGAACCCCCCTGCGGGCTTCTCATAGATCCACTTCTTCCTTTAAATATTTTTTTCTATACTTTTATATGCTTCCTTGATCTATTGGCAAAAGTTCGTAACAATGGGGGCAAATATCTATAAGGAGATCTGTCATGAGCACAATTGTGATCGTTGCTATTGTTATTGCTGTTTTCATTTTTTATACCATTTCTATTTACAATCGACTTGTACAACTAAAAAACCGGTTCAAGAATGCATTCGCCCAGATTGACGTACAACTCAAACGTCGCTATGACTTGATCCCAAATTTAGTAGAGACCGCAAAAGGCTACTTGAACCATGAAAGAGAAACATTAGAAGCCGTCATCGCGGCAAGAAACTCTGCCGTATCTGCGCAGAAAAATGTCTCCGGTGACCCTGCCAATGCAGCAGCATTACAAAATTTAATGCAAGCCGAAGGTCAACTTTCAGGCGTCCTTGGACGTTTGTTTGCCTTAAGCGAGTCTTATCCTGATCTCAAAGCCAATCAAAACATGATGCAACTTTCCGAAGAACTGACCACCACTGAAAACAAAATTTCTTTTGCAAGACAATCCTATAATGACTCAGTGATGACATACAACACCGCCAAAGAACAATTCCCCAACAGCATCATCGCCGGAATGTTTACATTTGAAACCGCCTCTTTATTTGAAGTCACCAACCAAGCCGTCAAAGAAGCCCCCAAAGTATCTTTCTAAACAGATCCTTATATTAAAAAAAGGCTAGGAGATCCCACCAACACTGACTTACTGCGCAATAAACCAAAAGGAGAAAAACAAGGCGGAAAACGCCTTGTCTATGCTTTTTTCCACCCCCCTCCTTCAAGAGGCGTGATCTATTTTCCAGATGCATGACTGTGTTTACGTTTTTCAAAACTTGCGAAGCTATTTGAAAAACGTAAATACAGTCATGCCACATTTCCACGTCAACACCCCGTTCATTTGTTAAACAACATATATGTATTGTCCTTGCACCGTATGATATAATCTAACCCTTCCGTGAATTTTTTTGACCAACAAGAACGCACCCAAAAAACCACCAAACGATTGATTTTACTCTTTGGTTTGGCCATTGTCGCCATCTCTGTCTTAAACTATATCGCCCTACAAATTTACCTATCAACCTCTGGGATCTATCCACAAGTCGTTCGCATGAGTGAAAATGTCCTTGGTGAAAACCTGCCACCACGATTTTTATGGTTCAACCCAAAGCTTTTCATCTACACAACAGGCATCACCATCTTGACCATATTGTTGGTATCATGGATCAAAAAAATTAGTTTACGCAAAGGTGGTCAAAGTATTGCTGAAATGATGGGGGGCGCGCGCGTTGCACATGACAGCCAAGATTTTTTAGAAAAACGGTTGCTCAACATTGTCGAAGAAATCGCTTTGGCCTCTGGCGTCCCTGTACCAGACGTATATCTACTCGAAGAGCAAAGTATCAACGCCTTTGCCGCGGGTTACAGTATCGATGATGCGGTGATTGGTGTCACTCGAGGCAGTATAGAGAGCCTCACGCGTGAAGAACTGCAAGGCGTTATTGCCCACGAATTCAGCCATATTTTTCATGGCGACATGAATATCAACTTGCATTTGATCTCACTGCTACATGGTATTTTATTTTTGCATTATATAGGTCGGTTTATTGTCAGAGGCAGCTCATCTTCCCACTCGAATCGACGTAAAAACAAAGACAATGGGGGTATCATTTTGGGTGGTATTGTCCTGATGGTCATCGGATATGTAGGGTATTTCTTTGGACGGATGATTCAATCGGCGATTTCAAGACAGCGTGAATACTTGGCCGATGCCTCGGCAGTACAATACACACGCAATCCGCAAGGCATTGCCGGAGCTTTGGCAAAAATTGGTGGGTTCAAGTTTCCAAAAGAGTCGTTATCGATCTTACAACATAAAAAAGCCGATCAGGTTGAACATATGATGTTTTCCATTGCGGTCATGCCATCCTTTATGCAATTTTTTGCTTCTCATCCACCGATTGAAAAGCGCATCCACGCGATTGATCCACATTTCAATTATACAAGAGCGCATCAAGACTTTGTATCTCATGGCACATTGCCCGAGGCAGCCATGGGATTTGCCGGTCAACCCGCACAGCCAACGATGCCCCTAGAAAATCAAATGTTGATTGTGCAAGAACAAAGCTTTTTGGAAAAACTGGACCCGATCATCTACAATGCCTGTCACCATCCACAAAAAGCCAAAGCCTTACTCTATCTTCTGGCACTGGAACCATCGGATACGACTCTGGCTCAAGCCAAGAATATTCTTAAACTACAAGATCCTTATATCTTACATACATTCGATCAAATTCATCAATCGATCCATCCTGATTTGTATCAGCACCGGATCGAACTGTTTGATCTTTGCATGCCTTCCCTGCGTAGATTGTCCAAACAAGATTATCGCTTATTTTCAACAACGTTGATTGATCTGGTCAAAATGGATCAAGATGTCACCTTATCCGAGTGGATTTTTGTTGAAATGGTCAAAACCCATTTACACACTTATTTTTACCCACAAAAGAAAAAGTCCACACTCACTCAGAAAGAAGATCTACTTGATGATATACGGGTGATTTTATCAGCCGTGGCGTATAGTGGACATCCAACTTCGGGCGCACAAATGGCTTTTGATAAAGGATTCTCTGTTTTCGGCACACCTGAAACACCCATTATTGAGCAAGCACGGATTACTCTGACTGATATCGCCGGCGCTTTTACGCGCCTGCAACAGGCCAGTCCTAAGATTAAAACCACAATCATCGAATCCATCCGATCCATTGTATTGTCAGATGATCAAGTCACTTGGGAAGAATTTGAGCTTTATCGTACATTCGCAGATGGCCTAGGTAACCCTGTCAAGCCACTGCAGATATCTAGATAATCGATATTTAAGATTCAGACTTCGAAATATTTGCTCGATCTTCAGCCGCAAATTTTTCTTGCGCAATTTCGTCTACACGCTCTTTCAAAGCTTTTCCGACTTTAAAAAATGGGAGTTTTTTGGCTCTAACTTGCACCTGATCTCCCGTTTTCGGATTTCGACCGGTATAAGGTTTGTACTCCTTGACTTTAAAACT
>JAGRMV010000181.1 GCA_020441045.1 Deltaproteobacteria bacterium
GCGTGTCTATTCGGCTGGCCAATAAATTTATTTTAACTCCGAAGGGGTTAGACACAGTTGGCAAAGTTACCCATTCTGGTGAGCCCAAAATGAATCTGGTCTTTGGTGATAGGGTTTATGTGGATTTTTTCCGTTCAGACTATAAAGACACAGTGCAAGTTGGACAAAAATTTTATGTTATTCGCAGGATTAAAAATGTTGATAATCCAGCTGGAGGTGGGACCATTGGCACTTTGATCAAGAAAAAGGCAGTTGTGCAAGTGACCGATATTCGTTCGAGTCCTCGTAATAAGCGAAAACTTGTTTTTGAAGGTGTTGTTACAGATGCAGAAGAATCTATCCAAAGAGGAGACCGCCTGATCCCATACAAACCAGAAATACGAAATCTCGTTCCGCATTTTACCGATACTCTGATCACAGGACATATTGCTGAAGGAGATAAACAGCAATTGATGATTAGTAATAATGACTTTGTTTTTTTGAATATTGGCCTAAAAGACGGGGTAAAGGACGGTTTGCAGCTTTATGTCGTGCGACGGGGTGACGGAATTGACTTTGGGGGGGATAAGCATTTACCTGATGTTCCAGTGGCACGAGTGATGATCGTTGAAGCCTGGGATACGGTTTCTACAGCGTATGTTGTTTCACTTGACCAAGCTTTGGTCATTGGGGATCGTCTCACGACCGTTGTCGAGTAACTTTTATTTTTGAGATACCTATGTTGTATAGGTGAAGGGTTAGCTGATATTTTCTGTAGGTCTATAAGGATCTACGATCAAAAGTGGCATGAAAAATGCTTCAAGCATGGCCATGTTGGAAATATTTGCGATTAATTTCGCTTTAAATAATACCCTTTCATTATCAGAGAAATATGGTTTGGTTAGGAATGTAGGTTCTTTGACGAAACTCTATGAAAAAGTTCTGCAGGGCGCATATCCACGATTATATCAACTTTTGTCCACAGGAGAGGGTGAAAAGATATATGAGCGGACCTGCAAGTTTGGAGCTCGCGTTTGGGTATGGGGGGATGATCTATACCCTGATAAGTTAATCGATTTGACGCGACCCCCTTTTGTATTATATGTAGCAGGAGCTGATATTCCTTCTCAATCCTGTTTGCTTTCAGTTATTGGAACAAGGCGTCCTACAAATTACGGTATACGCGTGACTCGGCAGCTTGTAGCAGCATTGGTGCAAAATCAAGTAGGAATTATGAGTGGACTAGCACGTGGAATTGATACGTTTGCCCACTCTACGACGATTGAGAATCATGGATACACCATTGTAGTTCTGGCGCATGGTTTAGATTGTATTTATCCGAGAGAAAACCAGAGATTAAAACAATCTATTCTTGCACAAGGTGGTACCCTCTGTTCGGAGTATGCTTTGGGGGTAAGGCCGAGGCAACACCATTTTAGAGATCGTAATCGTATCAATGCCGCTTTGTCAGATGGTATTTTGGTTGTAGAGGCCGATCAGAAGAGTGGTACGAAAATTACGGTTCATGAAGGGTTATTGTTAAATAAAGAGATTTACAGTATACCTGGTCCCATTGATTCAAGCATGTCAGGTTTTCCCAATCAGTTGATTGCCGATGGAGCCAAGGTTGTACAATCGGCCAAGGATATTGTAGAAGACTTTAAAAGTGATTTTATTCTTTCAGCTTCTAAAGCATGTATCGAGCATATCTCTGATCCACTTGATCGGGATTTGCTACGATACTTTGATGTTGATGAGGCAAAAAGTATTGATGGTTTTTTTGAGCATACGAACCATTGCTTGCCAGAAATTATAGAGAGGGTGTCACAATTTGAAATCGATGAGGTACTCAAACAGGGGATCGATGGAAGATATGTGCTAACAAAAAGATATGAATGAAAAAATTACAGTAATCGGGGCAGGAATGGCAGGGGTTGAAGCCTCCATGATGATCGCACGACATGGTTTTGATGTAGATTTGGTCGAGATGAAACCAAAAAAATTCTCTCCAGCACATCAATCTCCGCACTTTGCTGAGCTGGTTTGCAGTAATTCATTTGGTTCTATGGTCGATTATAGTGCGCCAGCCATGCTTAAAGAAGAAATGAACCATTTGCATTCTGTTATTTTACGATGCGCAGCCAAAAACCAGGTTCCAGCAGGGAAAGCTTTGGGAGTTGATCGAGAAAAATTTGCTCAGGCAGTGAGTAAAGAAGTAGAAGCGCAGGCCAAAATTACAATTATAAAGCAAGAATGTAAACAAATTCCAAAGCAGGGTATTGTCGTGGTTGCAACGGGTCCAATGACGTCTGATCTATTGGCAGAAGAGTTATCCGAATTATTGCGAGCACAATCACTGTATTTTTATGATTCCATTTCTCCCATTGTTGATGCCAGCAGCATTGATATGGATAAAGTTTATTTTGGATCTCGTTATCAGATGGATCAAGATGATTATCTCAATTGTCCCATGGACAAAGAGCAGTACGAAGCATTTGTTGAGGCGATTGGTCAGGCTGAGAAAGTAGCTGTACGTGATTTTGAAGAGTTGAAGTGTTTTGAGGGATGTCAACCTGTTGAAAATTTGGTCAGTCGAGGGAAGCAAACATTGGCATTTGGTCCCATGAAACCTGTTGGGTTGCCTAATCCTAAAGACGGTAAGACGCCTTATGCTGTTGTGCAGCTTCGACGTGAAAATATACCTACGACAATGTATAACTTGGTCGGTTTTCAAACTAGAATGAAATGGGGAGAACAAAAGCGAGTTTTTACAATGATACCTGGGTTGGAAAAGGTCGAATTTGTCCGGATGGGATCAATGCATAGGAATACCTATATTGATTCCCCCACACTCTTACAAGCAGATCTATCACTACGATCGAATGATCGCATCTTTTTTGCAGGGCAATTGACCGGTGTTGAAGGGTATGTAGAATCTGCAGCCATGGGGCAGTTGGTTGGCCTAGCCATTGTTGACCGTTTACAGGGGAGGTCTTGGATCCAGCCTCCACAAGAATCTGCTTTAGGAGCACTACAGCGTGTTATCACGACAGCGCCACTTAAGAGCTCATTTTCACCTATGAATATGAACTTTGGTCTCTTGCCTCCACTTGAGATTCGATCTAGAATGAAAAAGAAGGAGCGCAGAACCCAAATGTATTTGCGTGGTCGCGCATTATTCCAAAAGTGGATGCATGAAAGAGCAAAGTCGTAAAAACAAGCATATTGGGATTTCGTTATGGATTCAACCTTTTGAAATCTATCTTTTGCATGTCAGAAGAATGTCGCCGCATACAATCAGAGGGTATTGCTCTGATATCAAACAACATATCGCCTTCTTATTTGAAAGAGGGTGGCTGGAAGATTATCAAGAAAGCCTACAAGGCATTACGGCAGAAAAGATTCAAACATATATTCAATATTTGTTTAAAAAAGGACTGCGTTCCAAAAGTACAGCAAGAAAAATTAGCGCTTTAAAAACATTTTATCAATACTGGTGCGGGGAAAATTTGCTTGCTGATGATCCATCTAAAACCATTGAGCAAGTTAAGGTCTCGCAAAATCTTCCCGACGTTCCCTCTGAAATCGACATGCAACACTTTTTTGCACAGGCAATGGAAGAAAAAAATGTACTGCTCCGTGATCTAACTATTTTTGAATTGATGTATGGATGCGGATTACGGGTAAGTGAGATTGTCAATTTACAATGGGAGGATATTATTTTTGATACGTCCACCCTCAAAGTCGTCGAAGGAAAAGGCAAGAAAATGCGTATTGTTCCGTTGGGCGAATATGGGATTTTTGCCCTTCGTAAGCTGCAAAAAACGTTTGTGACTTGTGCGGGATATGTTTTTCTTAATCATCGAAATCAAAAAATATCTGAGAGAGGTGTGCGATATAGACTTTCTTTGTATCAAAGGTTCTTTCGATTTGGCCAGCATGTCTCTCCCCATTCATTTCGTCATGCATTTGCCACGCATTTGCTTAATCATGGGGCAGATCTTCGTTCGATTCAGGAATTGCTTGGACATGAAAATCTTGCTACAACACAAAAATATACCAAGGTAAGCAAGCAAAAGCTT
>JAGRMV010000182.1 GCA_020441045.1 Deltaproteobacteria bacterium
CCCCAAACGTTTAGCTGTTATTGGTGGCGGTGTCATTGGTCTTGAAATCGGTATGCTCTATCAAAAATTTGGCTCTGAAGTCACCGTGGTTGAACTCGCAGATCAACTGTTACCAGGCACAGACAAAGATGTCGCCTCTACCATCGGCAAGGTGTGCAAAAAAAGAAAAATCAATGTGCATTTGCAATCCAAAGCCGCGCGTTATGAAAAAACATCTGATGGTTTGGCATTATATGTAGAAACCGCTAGCGGCGAAGTTAAGGTAGCATGTGATAAAATTCTTTTATCTGTTGGGCGACGTCCCAACGCCGATGCCATGGGCCTCGAAAATATTGGCGTGATCACTGAGAAAGGTCGTGTCCCAGTTAACAATATGATGCAAACCAACCTACCCCATATTTATGCCATTGGCGATGTAACTGGTGGAGAATTGCTTGCGCACAAAGCTTCTAAGCAAGGGATGGTTGCTGCAGAACATGCTGCAGGTATGAATGTTGTGTATGATGTCAAAGCTATGCCTGGCGCAATTTTTACGGACCCCGAAATTGGTGCTGTCGGTTTAACTGAGGCGCAGGCGCTTGATAAAGGAATCGATTACATCACCGGGGTATTCCCATTTGCTGCCTCTGGAAAAGCGATGGCCACAGGTCATACCGAAGGTTTTGCCAAACTTATTGGACGTAAAAGTGACCGCGTACTGATTGGTGCGCATATCATTGGTCCACATGCTTCTGATCTGATTTCTGAAGCTACGCTCGGTATTGAAATGGGTGCGACCATTGATGACATTGCTTTGACAGTACATGCGCATCCGACCACTGCTGAATCATTGATGGAGGCAGCCGAAGTTGCACTCGGTCATCCTATTCATATTGCGCCGAAAAAAAAACCTAACCTGAAAAAAGTCCATGGCTAAAGCATCGATCAAAACATCCGCCTTTGAATTGGCCAAATCACGACAATTCAAAGCCATGAAGGTTTATCATAACATGGTCAAAGCCCGGGTCTTAGAACAACGCTTGATCAAAATGAGTAAGTCAGAAGATGGATTTTTTTGGATTGGTGGACCTGGTGAAGAAGCATTCAATACTGTTTTAGGACAATTGATTCATAAAGGTCAAGGCCTGGATTATGATTATATGCATTTTCATTATCGTCAATCTGCTACATTACTAGCGCTTGGCATGCCGATGATTGATGCGATCAGGCAAATGAATAATAAAGTTACGGACCCCTTTTCACAAGGTCGCAACTTCGTGAATCATTTTGTAAAAAAAGAGTGGAATGTCATGCCCATTACTTCTCCGATTGAAACGCAATACGCCATTGCGCCTGGAACAGCATGGGCACAAAAACGACATGGCGGCAAAGGCATTACAATCGTTACAGGTGGAGATGCAGGATCAGCCGAAGGTGACTTTGCATCATGCTTAAATTTTTCTTCACGACCAGGAATGGAGTTGCCGATTTTGATCATTGTGACCAACAATCAATTTGGCATTTCAACCCCATTTCAACAGGTGCATGGCGATAAAATCATTGCCAAACGCGCAGAAGCTTTTGGTATTCAGTGGGATACGGTCGATGGCAATGACCCTATCGCTTCGTATAACAAGCTGTATGAGGCAATGGAATATGTGCGTTTTTCAAGACGTCCCTTTTGTTTAGAGGCCTATGTCTCACGCTTACATGGGCATTCTTCTTCCTCAGGTGCGGCAGTGGTTGAAGGTGAACGAGATTGTTTAGACGAATTTGAACAATTTTTACGTACACAATTGATGATCGAAAAAAATGATCTGCAAGAGATCCGAAAACAATATGAACAAGAAGCATTGGAAGCTCTAAAACAAGTTCGGCAAGAACCCTACCCCGATGCTTCAACCATTTATGAGCACACTTTTGCGCAAGGAGGCAACTAATGGCTTCGATCGCGCAAGCTATCCGTATGGCGCTGCATGTAGGTGAACAGCAATTAGATGTTCAGGACATATTTGGTCAAGATGTTGGTGCTCCCTTAGGTGGCGTATTTACCTGCACGCAGGGTCTTGAAAAAACTTGGAATGCTCCACTTGATGAGCGCGGTATTATTGGTATGGCCACAGGTCTTGCTATGGCCGGTGCTCGCCCTGTGGCTGAGATTCAATTTTGTGATTATATTTTTAATACGATTGATTTACTTAAAATAGCCGGCAATACATGTTGGTGTACAGCCGGACAAATTGAAATGCCGATGGTCGTGATGACCCCAGTGGGTTCGGGTATTCATGGGTCGATCTATCACTCACACTCATTTGAATCCATGGCGACCCATATGCCGGGGTGGAAAGTGGTGCTACCTTCTAATCCTTTAGATGTTTATGGTATGCTCATTTCTGCAATCAAAGATCCCAATCCTGTCATGTTTCTTTATCCGAAAGCTTTGATCCGTATCCAAGGAGAGGAAAAAATTCCGGGTGAACCTAAGGATCCCAAAGAATTGTCCAAACAAATCGATGCACCTGTGGGTGATCGTAGCCAGTGGAAACCGGAATGGCCAGCACTGCCGGACTTTGAAATCCCTTTAGGTGTTGCAAAAACGGTGACGCAAGGGGATCAATTAACGGTCATCAGCTATGGTCGAACCCTGCCAATCTGTAAAAAAGTGGCAACCGCGTTGGCGAACCAGGGATATCGGATTGAAGTGATTGATCTTCGCACATTGATTCCTTTTGATGAAGAGACCGTGTATCAATCCGTTCAAAAAACAGGTCGCGTCCTTGTTGTAAATGAAGATACGGAAGTCACCAACTACGGTGAACATATCATCCGAAAAATAACAGAGCAGTGTTTCTACCATTTGCAAGCCTCACCAAAATTATTGGCCGGCGCCAATACACCCGGCATTGGTTTAGCGCCTACATTAGAGGAAGCGCAGGTACCACAGTATGCACATATTGAAAAAGCGATGATCGATCTTATCACGACCATATGCTAGAAACGCTGATCCTACCTCAAAGTTACAGTACCATTGACGAAACGCTCCGTGTATACAAAGACATGCAAGAGCTTTTGGACCTTCATGGTCCGATTGATTGCATTGTCACATCTAACAATGACATTCCTGTAGAACATGTTCAAAGTGCTCGTTATATGTATGCATTTGACCATTTACAAGCATACAAGGCCCTTATTTCTGACGAAGATCTTCGTCAGCATTCATTGGTATTTCAGCATCAAGAAATCATTGATGCGCATGATTTTACTTTACACATACATGCTAACAAACAAACAGTAGAGTACCCCATCCAAGATAGTATAGATAAGTCTATACATTATATTTTACCTTGGTCTGCAGTACTCTCTGAGCATATTGGTGCCACTGCTGATAATATACAGAAAGTCATCACCCGATGGTTGCAGACCGCGGCCCTAGACACCCCATTAGAATGGAGTCAATATAGAAAATCCTTTTGGTCCAGGCATCAATGCGCAGACTTCACCTTCTTGTTGACAACGCAATCTGTAGGACGCCATTCTATTGTTCAATCATGGATCATCCAAGGACATCAAATGGTTGAACTTTGGTATGATATGTTACAAAATCGCCATCACCAAAATGACTTTGTACTATTTACTTCTGAACGCTTGCGTTTGCAACAACCACAAAAAATGATTGCTACATTACATCCCCTGTTATGGGAAAAACTCCAAAAAATACACTGCAATTTCGAGCAAATAGACCTGCATAGCCAAAGTCAAAAAAAAAGTGCCCCCATCATCGATCTTATATGTAGGAAAAATGCTGAACAAATGTCCGAGTTTCGTATACTCATAGATGGTAGCCAAGAGCAAATTGAAAACATCAAAAAACAGTTTTCATACTTCAAATAAAACTAGATGCTCTTATTGTAACCCATAAGATGATTAGAATAACTCAAAAGTCATCAAACCGATGACCCCTTAGAAATTTATGGTCATTTTGTTGATATTGCAAATCTAGCCATGAGTATGTGGCCTGTATTCCGAAATGAGTACTTGCGCAGCTGACAA
>JAGRMV010000183.1 GCA_020441045.1 Deltaproteobacteria bacterium
AAGAGACTTTTGCTAGGAAAATGACATTGATTGTTAAAACAACATACTTCCTAAAGGGGGATATTATGAAAAAATGTAGTTTCGTGTTTTTGGCCGGTCTTTTTTGTTTTGGTGCTGCATTTGCAGATGATGAAAACTGTAAGGTCGAAAAAATGACTGTAAAAAATACCTGGATAGATACAGTTCATAGTTTTCAAAAATTCAATGTGGCTGATTATTGTGATTGTATTTCGATGGCAAACGCCGTTGCAAACAAAGATGGCTACACTCTACCAGAAGTTGACGTTCATTACAGTGTACCATCAATGGTCGCTGATTTGGACAATAGCTCAGCAACGACGACTGTGACCACGACGGAAACGGGTAAAAACATTGTATACACCGTACGTGTTACATATAGTGAAGATGGTGAAAAAAACCAATGTTACTTCGGACCGCTAGTTGCCAACTATGATGTTGTGCAATGTGAGATCAACTAGAATAAAATAGTCAACCTACATTGGGCCGTATGTTTTAACATACGGCCCTTTTTTCTTCATGGTTTCAATAGAATCCCTAAAACGAAAATTGAGGGAGTTCTTTGAAAGATCATGGTGTGAACACTATGATATCAAGTGCAATAAGATCCCCATTTTTAGCATAAAACTTGTTCAGGTTAGATTCAGCCGTCCCTTGATACAACAGCATCCATAAGAAATAAAAGCACATGGGGTGCTTTTTTAGAATGCTATATAAAAAGGGGCAACATATGAAAAACTTTAAGTGGGCAAGTTTGTTGGTTTTAACGATGGTTTTAACGGCTTGCGGAGGCAAAGAAGAAAATGTTCAACTGCGTGATGAGCAAAGTACGGCGCTGTTAACGCTATTATATCAACCGGCGCTGGATGTGATGGCTCAATACTGGAACCAGGAGCAAGTCATTGGCGATGAAGACATTGTTGTGCAAGGTGACTGCAATGGTGGAGGTACATATACGATCACGGGAATGGTGAATATTACCGATGTGGAAGAGAGTAGTTTTATTGCCAGTTTTTCTTTGGACCAGAAATTCAATGACTGTAAACCCATTGTTGATGAGGATTTTTATTTGAATGGTACGGTTGATAGCAATGGTGATATGGCGCTTTCTTTCATGGGATTGAACATTGACGGAAGTATTGACCATAGCACATTTGCAAGTCTAGAAATCACTGGCAGTGATGTAGAAAACCAAGGTACCTGCGGCCTAAGTACAGACATGTATTCGGATTACCAATCTTGGGGGGTTGATGTGGATGTCAAGGCAACTGTCTGCGGGAAGAATATGGATGGTGAGTATGTATTTTAAATTACTTCCAAGTTACTTCTAAGATCATTGAAGCAAGAAGTTGGCAGGAAAGATGTGAAAGTTCATATCTTTCCTGTTTTTATATAAGATGGGTACGCTTCAATGAACTCTCCAGTCTTTTCAATGCGCATCTATTTGATGCGCCAGATGGCTCCATCGACAGGGCCTTCGGTCCAGCCTGCTGCATAAATTCTTCCATCTTGATCTTGGACGATACTTAATGCGCGATCCGCATTGTTACTTGTGGCACCGCCCATATCATCATCATCGAGAAATCCATCATCGGCATTAAAGCTGGTATCAATTTCACCATCGTTGGTCAGTCGAATGATAAAAAGGTCTTCCTGGCTATCGGATGCAACGCTACCAAAAACATAGCCACCTACGACATAATTGTTGGCGGCATCCATAAAAATGCCGGTAGCACCATCTTCGTCATTGGCAAACTCGCCATGCAATGCAATCAATCCGTTGCTTTCACCGAAAGAGGTATCTTTACTTCCATCGCTATGAAGTTTCCATACCATAAAGTCTTGCCTGTCTGTTACGGAAACTAAATCTTCGCCGGCGATGACATAAGCTGGATCATCGCCTGAGCTGTCTACGATTACAGCATTGGCTTTATCTCCGGTAAGGCCTTCGTGTGCGAGAGCTACAAAACCATCACCACTTCCAAATGTTGTATCTAAAGATCCATCTGTATTGAATTTCCATATTACAGCTCGACCGCCAGATTCACCTACAACGAGAATATGGTCATCATCTGTGAAGGTCGCTCCATAGGCGATGTCATCTCCAGCTGCAACACTATCCGCAATCACTACATACCCATCGGAGTCAAAACTGGTATCCAACGTGCCATTGCTATTGAGTTTCCATATCACCAGGTCATGGTCTGCACCATCACTGCTACTGCCAAAGGCCCAAATCTTGCCATCAGAGTCAATATATACTTGGTGACAGTTTTCATCATTGGTGCCTGCTACATTGTGGGTAAAAATACCATCGCCTCCACCAAAAGTCGTATCAAGAACCCCGGTAGAAGTGTATCGAACCACGATCATATCTTGATTGCCACTGGCATTGGTACCATGTCCTACGACAATAATTTTGTTGTTCTCATCAGTTGTAACCGACCAGGGAAAGTCGTTTGTGCCCGATCCTCCAGCTGGATCTGCGGTCACTGCGATGCCATCGCCTCCACCAAAGGTGGTATCTAAATTTCCATCTTGGTCATAGCGAACCACAGCGAACTGATAGTCTGGATTTCTTGAATAAGATACAGCAATCAAGCGATTGTCTTGGTCAACGGTAGTGCTGGTAAAAGTATCTAAGCTAGCTCCAAGATCGAAAGTGTCTCTACCATCGGTATTAAAATCGCTGTCGAGCCTTCCTTGGGCAATATAACGAACTTGAATTTGTGTTTCAGAGGCATTTTCTTGTGCATCAGTTGCTTGGAAAGTCATGCTATTTTGTAAATTCGGCATTGTGATTGTCACACTAAATGAGCCGTCGCTGGCCAAATCAACAGATGTGGATGCTTCATTAAAGACATAGAGAAGCTCAACGGCACTTTCGTCTGTGACAGTTCCTGACAACGTAATTGACCGCGAGGCCCCTGGAGCATAATTGAGTACAGTCTCTTGATCCAAGGTGATAACAGGGGCAGTTTGGTCTGGCTGACTTGTGCTACTTGATCCTCCACATGAAAGAAGGCAGAGGTAACAAGTCAATAAAATGAAAATAGGGTAAGATATGTGACGAAAGTACATCGAACCATTGTACCATTATTTCTTGAAATATGGATTTTTCTTCGAGTGGACAATAAAGTTCACTAAACATTTGAAGGGTAGATCCCTTCGACTTTTACCATTCTCTATGGTTATTAGTACATACCAATGATTGTACGGGCTATGATTGTCAGTAGTTCATTATGAACCTGAGTTTTTTATGATTCTATTGGGTTTTGTTACAAAGCTGCCTTGCTTTTTGTAATATTTCTTCAGACCCAGAAGGGTACTTGACCAGGAAACAAGGGTCTCTCTTCAATAAAATATCGACTGCGCTTTCTTCATCCGTAACTTTGATCTCTTCAAGTGGCATTTGCGCGCTTGGTAATGCATCCAAAATTTCTACTTCTTCTTTGGTCAGCGGAGTGTCTAATGCTGTGGGGGGGATGTTTTCATCCTTTGCATACGCAAATTTTACAATAGGAAACATGGCGAACATTGGTATGAGGGATAATATTAATAAGTTCATTCCTTTTCGACATAAAAATATATTCCCAATGACAGTCATAACTCAAGTATAAAAATCAGCGGATAGATTGATAGGGTCCTAAGTTATAATTTTCTGGTGTTAAGTTCTGAGCCGAAGAGGGTATTTTATCAATATTTTGCATATAAAATTGTATTTCTTCCTGATTGGGAATCAAATCCCATAGCGGTTGGGGCTGTTGGTTAAGCAAATGGAAAACGGATCGGATTTTTTTGTCCCATTGCTTGATCAGGTCTTGAAGGTTGGACGAGGAAATGGTTTTTCGACAATGTAGGGATGAGCATTTACAGAAAAAGGAAGATTCCAAGTTCAAACAGGCATAATCTGTAAGCAGTTGTTCATCTTCATGAATCTCGTCTATTGAGATATCAAATCCAAAACCAGTACTTAATACGTTTGGCCTACAGCTATGGTTGATATATTT
>JAGRMV010000184.1 GCA_020441045.1 Deltaproteobacteria bacterium
TCAAATAAATTGTAGTGACTCGATCCGCCTTCAATGCCAATAAACCATCTTGGGCTAAGCTGTTTCCTTACCCCTAGTTTCACCGAACCAATTTGATAGGTGTCCAGGTCAAGCATAGCCTTATACCCTAAGTAGATGTTCCAAGTTTTGCGTTGCCACCCCAGGGTAATATTTGGAGCCCATACCCATATGCTCCCATCTTGATCGTCATCGATCGAAACAACCGAGCCTGTTTGTAAACCTAACGAAAGTGCAAAACCTTCAGGGTTGGCAAAAATCTGATAACGCCCTCCCGCCACAAAAGAAAGCGTTTCATACTGTAGGCCAACTTCGATTTTATTGGTGATCCCGTAATCCAATTTCGCTGCAAAAAGCACATTGGCTGGGTTCACCGCAACGCCAGCACTGGCTTCAAGTTGCCCCTTTTCTAAATGATGAGCTGGGCGCATCACTGAAACTGTGGCACAGGATTGTAGAATAGTGTTCACTAGGATGACAAAAATAAAGCGCTGCATCGCTGACCTATATCTGGTTTTCGCTCAGAAAGGGTAAAAAACTAGCCTTTATTTTTTTTAGCCAAAAGCTTTTTTTGGTAGCGACTTTGCACAATGTCAGAAAGGATCAAAATCCCAATGACAAAATAAAAAGTAGCTTTGGTCATGGGGGTGATTTTTGCGCCCCATAAGACAAGGTGTGCCAAATGTCCGCCTTCAGAAATCAGCATGATCCCAACCACCAAAAGAATGAACAAACCCATCACTTCATACATGCGATTTTTTTGAAGAAAGTTCGCCACGGATCCAGCCAATGCAATCATCAATATACCCCCAATGACAATGGCTGTGGCCATTACCCAAAAAACTTTGGTCAGTGCCATGGCGCTTCCGATCGAGTCAAAAGAGAAAACCAAATTCATCAACACGATCCATGTAATCACTTTGGCGGCGGCGGCTTTTTCTTTCATTTCTTTGAGCTCTGTTTGTTCAAAGGTGATCATATGAAAAATTTCTTTCAAAGCTGTATTTAGAATAAAAACGCCCCCTGCCAAAACAATCAGGCTGTGGAGGTTAAAAGTTCCTTCCACCCAATGGCCCCATGCGATATGAAATAGCGGATCTTGGAAATAGCCGATGGCTTTTAATAAAATAAAAAGCAATGCAATCCGTAAAATCACTGCCAGGCCTATACCCCAAGTACGTACCTTGGCTTGCTCATTTTCTGGTGCTCGACGCGCCTCGAGCGCAATATAAAGTAGGTTGTCAAAGCCAAGTACTGCTTGCAAAAGAACGAGCATAAAAAGGGTGAAGATATGTTCCATGCAGTCATTGTAGAATAAATATGATTTTGATCAAGTTCAGAAAGTGCGGTAGATCATTTGTAAGGAGATGACATGAATCAGAAAAAACTCGAAGCGGCAGAAAAATATTTTTTGGCATTGTATCCTGGCGGTTTTACCCATCCTGAAATGGTGGCCATTGGCAAAAAACATAAGATGGAGCAAATGGTGGCTCTAGCTAAAGAAAGTTTTGCCAAAGATTGTTTTGCGCATGAAAAAAACATCATCGATGCGATGATCAAGGTTGTAAGTCGATCTTCGATGGTATCAGTTTTTGAAAAACCGAAATTCAAAGATTTTGCGCATGCCCTGTCTTCACAAGATCGTAAGCATTTTGTTACGGGCCTTTATGAGCTTCTGCACGGCAATGAAAAACAAGGCTTTGAAACGGTATTGGACCAACTACAAAAGAAAAAAATGGCCAAATGGACGCTGCTAACGGTTGTGCCTGCCTATTTTCGATCGAGCAAAGACGTTTTTATCAAGCCCTCGACAACCAAAATGATCATTGAAAAATTAGCTTTAGATGTAGTCTACAAACCCACACCGAGCTGGGATTTTTATAAAAAATACCGCCAGTACATCAAAACGATGAAGACCCATGTAAAAACCAGTCTCTCACCAAGTAACGCTGCCTTTTGCGGCTTCCTTATGATGAGTCTGCCGGCGCAAAAAGGTTGATAGACTAAAGAAGTCCAATCCAAGTTATCAAAACCAGACATCTTCTATAGTTTTGTTCAGGGGCGGAAGTTCTTTCGATGTATTTAGTCCATCGTAGGGTTTGATGGGAATAGATTGAATAAGATGAGGGGTGTTTGTTAATCGTAGATTGATCGCAACTTCAAACAAACCATCAGGATCAGGCCTTTTTCCTAACCAAAACAAGACACACCCGCAGCGTTGACAAAAATGAAATCCAGTAGATTGATCGCCACGAATATATTCTTGCGCAGGACCTCCAAGTTTTACATTTTGATTCAAGTGACCATAAACCCAAAGGGCCCCATATTTGCGACAAATCGTACAGTTACAAGACCGTACATGCTTGATTTCCCCATCAAAAGACCAGCGATTATCTCTGCAATGACATGTACCTTCAATCACATGTTTTAATTTACATCAATGCATCACAAGCACAAATTCATAATCATTTTGTGTAATCGTATGACAACCCAATATATGAAAGCAGGGCATACAAGTTATGAAGGGTTTATATGCAGGACTCGCAAGGGGGTGTATTTGATTGGCTTTGCCAATCAAATAGGGGGAAAGCGTTTTCCCCATCATAAAAAAAGTGGTGGGCGATGACGGGCTCGAACCGCCGACATTCTGCGTGTAAAGCAGACGCTCTCCCAGCTGAGCTAATCGCCCACTTTTTTCAAAGAATGGCTTTATTTCATAAGGTGCCTGTTGGGTCAATACTTTTTTGTAGTTTCTTGTGGAAGCGAGAAAAAAGTATTAGTGAACAGCCGGTTCTTCTGTTTTACCAGCCTTATCAGTATCTGATTCGGCCGTCTCAAACAATTGAAAATCAAGGTCATCCTCATGGTTAAATAATGACTCTGGTTTGTCGAGTTCCAGTGCAAGTTTGAGTACTTCATCTGCGTGCTCAACAACATGAAAGGTCATGTCATCTAAGATGTTTTTGGGGATGTCCTTGAGGTCCTTTTCATTTTCTTTGGGGATAATAATCTCCTTGATGGCACCACGATAGGCAGCCATGGCTTTTTCCTTTAGTCCGCCAATTGGAAGAACCTTGCCCCGTAGAGTGATTTCACCAGTCATAGCAATGTCTTTTCGGACAGGTATTTTTAGTAAGGCTGAAGCTAAGCTTGTGGCCATGGTGATACCAGCCGATGGTCCATCTTTGGGGATGGCACCTTCTGGGGCATGGACATGAATATCGATTTTTTCATAAAAGTGATCTTTCAGACCCAATGCTTTTGAGCGTGAACGAATATAGCTCATTGCAGCTTGGGCAGACTCTTGCATCACATCGCCAAGTTTTCCGGTCAGGATGGTTTTGCCTTTGCCATGTAGCACAGAAACTTCAATTTGTAACAAGTCGCCACCCATCTCAGTCCAGGCCAAACCATTGGTTAGGCCAATTTGAGAAGCGGTTTCGGCAATACCGTATTTAAACTTTGGGATGCCAAGCAAATCATGTACCACTTCAGGGGTAATGGTTTTGCTAAAATCCTTGCCTTGTTCGACCACGTCCTTGGCAACTTTACGACAGACCGAGGAAACTTCTCTTTCCAAGTTTCGAACGCCAGCTTCACGCGTGTAGCGCCGGATGATCTCTTGAATACCAGGTTTTTCAAAGCAGATATTGTCGGAAGTGAGCCCATTTTCTTTGGTTTGTTTGGGGATCAAGTATTTTTCAGCAATTTGCAGTTTTTCTTCCTCGGTATAACCTGAAAGATGAATCACTTCCATCCGATCCATCAATGGTCGAGGAATACCTGATAACGAGTTGGCTGTTGCAACAAACATTACTTTGGATAGGTCATAATCCACGTCAAGGTAATGATCCCCAAAGCTATGATTTTGTTCAGGGTCTAATACCTCAAGCAGTGCGGCTGAAGGATCTCCTCTAAAATCCATGGACATTTTATCAATCTCATCAATCAAAAAAACAGGATTGGAGGTTTC
>JAGRMV010000185.1 GCA_020441045.1 Deltaproteobacteria bacterium
AACCACGAATTTCAATGCGGTCGTCAGCTCGCATCGCCTCAATCATCGAATCAAAAATCAGATGCACAATCATCTCCGCTTGCTTCTTAGGAAGCTTGGCCTTGATGGAAAGTTTTTCAATCAGATCAGATTTGGTCATAACACTTGTACCTTGGAAGGAGCCTAAAAAACTATATATATCCATAGGATAGCACAAACCACCCTTAAGAAAAAAGTAAAAAATCAACGTTTTTAAAGGCTTATGATTCGCTGTCTTGGTTGTGGAGGCATATATGCGTAAAAAATGATCTAATTTAACGACGATCGAAGCGGCAAATCAGTGTACAATAGAACTATCTATGTCTATCATCCATTTGAGCTGTGTTTTATTGCTGATTCTGCCCATATCGATTGCGCACGCGACATGTGATATCCATAACGACTTGACCGAGCAAAAACCTGTACAGGCAACTGCCCAATACTGGAGCAACGCGCGCAATCAAGCAGGATCGATTCGCTTTGAAATCAGTCAAATGTTGCATGGTTTTTTTGACGGTCAAGAGACCGCTACCCAGGCCATCATTCAAGCCATTCCACAGAAATTTTTAACAGACTACAATCAATCCGAAACTTGCCAAGCGTTGTTGGAAGAAACGCAACAGCAACCATTGGTGTTTTCTCCCAGCTCCTTTCCTTCCATTGATGCCTTGCAAGAATGGATTGTACAATTTTCTCGAGGTCGCCAAAAAGATGGGAAAGCTTTATATCGGCAATGTCCTGGCAAATGTAGCCCACAATACCACTACCAAATCGACCGGCAAAGTGCAGGATTTACCGTCACTTCCTATATAATATGTGGACATGCCCGAGATAAAAAAAGCGATATGTATGACATCTATGGCAGTCTCAATCATTGCCCAGAACCTTAAAAAGAAACATTTATTTCGTCCCGATGGTTGTCTATGGAAAAAGGATCGGGTACATACAACTGCATGACAGACTACCAAAAACTTGAAGATCATTTTCGAAGCATTGCCCACCTTTCCCACGCGGAATCGATTTTGGGTTGGGACCATTCGACTATTATGCCTAATGGCGGTCAACAAGACCGTAGTGCCTGCTTAACCGAACTTGGGGTCATCAAACGCAAAATGATTACAAAACCAGAGCTCCTCGATTGGGTAGATTCAGCCAAGCAAGATGCCAGTCTCAACAATTGGCAGAAAGCAAACGTGCGTGAAATAGATCGCTTATTGCAAACAACCCATCAAATCACTGATGATTTAGCCAAAGCCAAATCGCAAGCGTGCTCAAAGTCTGAATTTGCTTGGCGCAGCCTTCGCGCCGAAAATAACTGGAAAGACTTTGCGCCACTGCTCAAAGAAGTTATCGCTTTAAGCCTCGAAGAAGCTCAGCAACGAGCCTCCCATACTGGACGGTCACCTTACGACGCGCTCATTGATTTGTATGAACCCGGACAAACAACTACAAGTATCGAAAAAACCTTTTCACAACTAAGAGATTTTTTACAACCGTTTATTCCGGTCGTTTTAGAAAAACAAAAGTCTCAAAGCGTTATACCGCTGCAAGGTCCCTTTGCCGTTGAACACCAAAAAAACCTCGGGCTTGAAATCATGCAACACATCGGCTTTGACTTTAACCATGGTCGTTTAGATGTCAGTCATCATCCTTTTTGCGGTGGTGTTCCCACAGACGTTCGTATCACTACTAGATATGATGAAAATGACTTCCAAAGCAGCTTAATGGGCGTGATTCATGAAACAGGTCACGCTAGTTATGAACAAGGCTTACCCAAAGACTGGATTACCCAACCTGTGGGGCACGCACGTTCAACGGGCATGCACGAATCGCAAAGCTTACTCTTTGAGATGCAAGTTTCTCGTAGCAAAGCTTTTTTTGATTTTGCTACCCCCATCATGCAAAAACATCTCGGCAACAATACACAACCCGCTAATATGTTATCGGCAGAAAATTTATATGCATTGAGTACGAGGGTTGAACCAGGACTGATTCGTGTTGATGCCGATGAAGTCTGCTATCCTATGCATATCATCTTGCGTTTCGAGATTGAAAAAGCCCTCCTCGCGCAAGAAATCACCGTCGATGATCTGCCTGAAATCTGGCATGAAAAAATGCAGGCCTATCTTGGGCTCAGCACCCTTGGCAATGATAAAGACGGTTGCATGCAGGACATCCATTGGAGCTATGGTGCTTTAGGGTACTTTCCGACCTATACCTTAGGCGCTATGGCAGCAGCGCAGCTTTTCCAAAGCGCTTGCAAAAAACACCCCAATATTCCTGACGAAATCGCCAAAGGTCAATTTAGCACAATCCGGACTTGGCTGGCTCACAACATCTGGCTACAAGCAAGTTTACAAAATACAGATGACTTGATGATTGCAGCTACCGGAAAACCTTTGCAAGCATCGTTTTTTATTGAACATCTGCAAACAAGGTACAATGGAGCCTAAATCAATCACAGCCCATGTCTCCCATTTTATCCATTGAAAATTTATGCAAAACCTACAGCAGTGGTTTGCAAGCGCTACAAAACGTCAATGTAGATATGGTGCAGGGTGAAATTTTTGCCCTATTAGGGCCCAACGGGGCTGGCAAAACAACCTTGATTGGTAGTATATGTGGTTTGGTCAACTACCAGCAGGGCAGTATCACCGTGGCTGGATTTGATGCCAAAACACAATATCGACAAGCCCGCGAAAAAATTGGTTTGGTACCGCAAGAATTGATGCTCGATACTTTTGCCACAGTTTGGCACACAGTGAACTTTAGTCGCGCGTTGTTTGGCAAACCCAAAAACCATGACTTCATCGAAAAACTGCTTCATGACTTTTCACTTTGGGATAAAAAAGATACGCGCTTGCTTGAACTTTCAGGCGGCATGAAACGTCGAGTGATGATTGCCAAGGCTCTAGCCCATGAACCTGAAATTTTATTTTTGGATGAACCTACTGCGGGAGTGGATGTAGAGCTGCGTAAAAGCATGTGGCAAAATGTTCGCTTACTCCAGCAGCAAGGGGTAACCATTATCTTAACAACCCATTACCTCGAAGAAGCCGAAGAAATGGCAGATCGTATTGGTGTCATCCATCACGGCACTTTGCTCTTGGTCGAAGACAAAACTAGTTTGATGCATAAAATGGGCAAAAAACAAATTCACTTTATGTTAACAAGCCCTCTAATCCAATTGCCCAATACACTGCAAAATTACAGTCTTCAAATCTCTGAAGACAAAAAACAACTGATTTACACCATGGGAAAAAGCACCCATGACCAGCAGCTGCACCTATTGCTGGCTGATTTACAAGCAAATCAAATCATGTTTGATGACATCACGACTCACCAGAGCTCTTTAGAGGAAATTTTTGTTGAAACGGTGGAACGAACATGAACCTCAAAGCCGTCAAAGCTCTCTACTTCAATGAACTCAAACGCGCTAAACGTACTATTGGTCAGACAGTGCTGTCACCGGTCATTTCGACCTCTCTGTATTTTGTCATTTTTGGCTCGGCTTTGGGCGCGCGTATTCAAGAAGTTGAAGGCATCTCTTACGCCAGCTTTATTGTACCTGGCTTGATGATGCTCACCGTTTTAAATCAAAGTGTGACCGGCGCTTCGTTTAGCTTATACCTGCCCCGTTTGACCGGAGCGATTTATGAAGTACTGTGCGCACCTCTATCGTATTTCGAAATTGCATTGGCCTACATTGCTGCCGCCACCACTAGAGCGATGGTTGTCGGTTTGATTATCTTAGGGACTTCTCGACTGTTTATACCATTTGATATTGCGCATCCATCGATCATGCTGCTGCTTTTGCTGCTTACATGTGTCACTTTTAGCATGTTGGGTTTTATTATTGGTTTGTGGGCAGATAGTTTTGAAAAAATAGAAATCGTCCCTCGCCTGATCATCACCCCACTGTCTTTTCTAGGGGGTAGTTTTTATTCGATCGATATGCTCTCACCCCTTTG
>JAGRMV010000186.1 GCA_020441045.1 Deltaproteobacteria bacterium
CTGACCCAGTGTGGGCGTCATTTATTACGCATCTTGTGGGGACACTTGCAGCTTTAGGTATGCTTATGCTATTGCGGCAATCCAAAAATGAAGAGAAAACACAAGCCCCGCTTTGGTCTTATGCGGGTGGCGTTCTTGGGGCAGGTACGGTGATTTTGGCCAACATTACCTTTAACAGTACATTGGGAATATCCGGTTCAATTGTATTGATGCTGCTTGGACAAACCTTGTTTAGTATTTTGATTGACCATTTTGGCTGGATGGGAGTGGCAAAAAGGACTATTTATCCAGTTGAGTACTTGCAAGTGGCATTGATTTGTCTTGGGTCAGGTGTATTGGTATTTTGTGCAAAATAACTGTGGAATAGGGAAAATATGATGTTAGGGCAGCTTGCAATGGGTGTGTTGGTTGGACTTGCACTGATCAACGGTGTCAATATTGTCTGCAATCGCGTTGTAAACGCAAAGTTAGGTACACATATTGGCCATTTACGTTCCTCGTATTGGAATCACCTGGTTGGAGCTTTGTTTTTATTACCCTTGGTGTTTTTTCTTTCGGCAGGGCAAACGCATGCGCAAGCTTGGAAGACAGTACCTTGGCCGTTTTATACAGGTGGCATTGTTGGAGTTGTATTTGTTTGGATGGTCAATTGGACCGTGCCCCGACTTGGTGCTTTAAAAGCAACGTTAATTCTATTGAGTAGTCAGATGATTTGCGGTTTGGTGCTAGATGTCTATTTAGGCAAAATTAGATCTCTGCCCATGGCGATTGTTGGTATATGTATTATTTTATCGGGCGCTTTTTTGGGAAAGCTTTACAGAAAGTAGCTTGCTGACAAGCTGTTTATAGCGTGTCCCAAGTATGTGATCAAGAGCCATGTATAGAGTCATACAGTGGTAGCCCCGATGAAAAGAGAAAAAAATAAGTTGATTGCTTGTTCTTCGGGGGAAAACATGGTTAGACTGCGTCTAATTTTCAACGAGGAAATAGGGAGTCCATATGAGTCAACCATCTGAAAAAAGTTTAGGGCGTGTACGTAAATTGGTCGATGCATACACCAACAAATCTGGAACCACGACCCATCCAAATGACGAAGTTCGAGAAGCCGTGGAATTAGGGCTGGCCAAAAATATTGACGAAATAGGGCGTCCATTATGCCCATGTCGTTTTTATCCGGATAAGCAAGAAGAGATCAAACATCGTACATGGGTATGTCCGTGTGATGATATGCAAGTTTATAAGTACTGTCACTGCTTGTTGTTTGTTAAAGAAGACGGTAATCCAATTACAGAATATTTGCCTGAGGGGCATGATGGGCTTGAAGTCTATGGTGTTGTCAAGGATCCCACACCTGATTTGGGCAGAGTACTTAAACATAAAGCAGAGGAGAGAGAAATCGAACGTCGTCAGAGGCAGTCCTGATGCAGATAGAATTACATAAAGCGAATTCACGTGGTCACGTCAAACATGGATGGTTAGATAGTTACCATAGTTTTTCATTTGGTACCTATTATCATCCAGAGCGTATGGGGTTCGGATATTTACGCGTGCTCAACGATGATGTGATTGATCCTGCAAGTGGCTTTGACACGCATCCTCATGCGAATATGGAAATTATATCGATTCCGATCTCAGGTGCGCTGATTCATAAAGACAATATGGGCAATGCGCATGTCATTCGAGATGGAGAAGTCCAGGTGATGTCGGCGGGTACTGGTGTTGCCCACAGTGAATACAACTATTCTAATACAGAAAAAGCCAATTTTCTACAGATTTGGATTTTACCTAAACTGCAAAACATTGAGCCTAGATATGAGCAAAAAGTATTTGCTGCTGATGCGCAAAACAATAGGTTCCAAACGATCGTTAGTCCGGAAAAAGATGGTCAGTCTCTGTGGATCAATCAAGACGCTCGATTACAGCTTGGCAATTTTAAAGCGGGACAAACGATTGAAATAAAAAGCTTTGCTGCAGGATATGGCATGTATGTTTTTGTGATTGATGGTCAGGTAGAAATTATTCAAGAGATCTTGGAGAAGAGGGATGCGATTGCAGTGCAAGATTTTGATCAATTCACAATGGCATCGAAACTAGATAGCCGAGTATTACTCATTGAGACACCCGTATAAAATATAGGAAACGTTTAGGAGGTAACCCCATGTCAGAAAATTTATTTTCAATCAGAAACCAGGCTGGCCCATTGGCCGATGATATGTTTGTCAAACGTTGGTCACCACGCTCGATGGTCAAAGGAGAAGTTCCGGATCAAGATCTATTAAAAATGATCGATGCTGCTCGTTGGAGTCCTTCTTGTTTTAATGATCAGCCCTGGCACTTTGTTTTTTCTACTGATGCGACCTATGATCTGTTTTTGGATTTATTGGTCGATGCAAATAAGTTGTGGTGTAAAAATGCTTCACGCATTGGTTTCGTATTGGCTCGAAAAAACTTCATGCACAGTGGGGAAAATAATTTCTTTGCCCATTTTGATACAGGCGCAGCCTGGATGGCGTTTGTCCACCAAGCATATGCTCTAGGCTATGTTATGCATGGTCTTGGCGGAATTCATAAAGATAAAGTGATTGAAGTATTACAAGTCGAACCCAATCAATTTGACGTGATGTGCGGTATTGTCATTGGTAAATTAGGACCTAAAGATCATTTACCTGCGCAATTGCAAGAGCGAGAAAAGCCCAATGCGCGTAAAAGCTTGCATGAAATGTATAACTTGAACCAAATGAATGATACGACAAAACTGTGAGAGAGCTGATTGTTTTTGGTGAGAGCATTTGGGACTTGTTTGAAGATGGAAGAAGATGCCTTGGTGGCTCCGGATTAAATCTAGCGTGGCATTTACAAGGTATCGGCCAATCTTGTCATCTGATTAGCCGTGTTGGCCGTGATGAAAATGGAAGGGAAATCCTGCAGCGTGTACAGGACTGGGGTATTTCTACAACGCATATCCAAATTGATGAAGTTCATCCGACTGCCTATTTAGAAGTTATTTTAGATGAAGACGGTGGCCATCAGTACCCTAGTCCACCAGAGCATGCACTGGATTTCATTGAGTTTCAAGAAGATTGGCTCAATTTTGCAAGAACAAATTTGCTATACCATGGTACCTATATGCTTCGCCAACCAACAACAAGAGCAACCATTGCGAAGATGAAAAAAGCTGGGTTTCAAATGTTTTTGGATTTAAATTTACGGGAAAACTACTGGAGCCATACACTCTTAGATGAGTGGTTATTTGATATTGATTATATGAAGTTAAGCGATCATGAGTTTGCCATGTGGCATCCTGATTTGGATTTTTTAAGCCTATCTGCACAAATTGACTGGATGCAATCGTTTATGCGAGAAAGAAATATTGCGCATATATTATTCACCCTTGGTGCAAAAGGATCTATGGTGCTCACACCTGATCAGTTTTTTAAACAAGAACCGACCGGGAAAATTGAAATACACAATACAGTGGGTGCAGGGGATGCTTTTTGCGCAGGTTTTATTGATGGGGTACTACAAGGCAAAGACATCGATCATTGTTTACTAGAAGCAACGCAACTGGCCGAACATATTTGCACTGTCGATAGTGCCACTTCTCCTGACCGAGTATTTTACGAGGATTTTCGCAGGCACTATCTGAAAGGCTAAAAATATTACATTTTGGAGCGGCGTTTTTCTTCGTCGAGGTGTTCCTTGTATTCTATGGAGTATTTTGTCCAAGGACGGATCTTCAAACGTTCTTTGCTAATATAGTCTCCGGTGCCCTCACAAATACCGAACTCTCCGGTATCAAATTTGCGAAGTGCGTGCGCGACCTCGGCTA
Source organism: Deltaproteobacteria bacterium (assembly GCA_020441045.1). Taxonomy (GTDB): domain Bacteria; phylum Bdellovibrionota_G; class JALEGL01; order JALEGL01; family JAGRMV01; genus JAGRMV01. Next base: position 3,830 of record JAGRMV010000186.1, read on the forward strand.
AGAGCTTACGGTTTTTATCGTGAATGCGGAAGTGGAGTGTGCTGGCAATTTCATCTGAAGCTGCATCTGAAATATCAGCGGGTGCTTTGTTTTCCCCACGAGCACGCTCAGTATCTTCAAACTCCTTCATGGTTCTGAT
>JAGRMV010000187.1 GCA_020441045.1 Deltaproteobacteria bacterium
ATGGCGACGAAACACTTGTGCTATGCGTTGCAAGTGATCAAAAACTTTGTTCATATGTAAAAGCCAACAATATCAATCACTGCATAGTCAATTGTCAGGAAAATAACCTTTTACAAAGGTATTTGCAATGTGCTGAACAAAAAAAAGCCTCACATATCATTCGAATTACAGCAGATTGCCCATTGATTGATAGTACATGGATAGAACGAGTCTCTGATGCACTTGATAAATTTGATTATGCGAGCAATACTATGCATCGTACGGTTATAGATGGTGATGATGTTCAAGGCATATCAAAAACTGCTCTCGATTGGTATGCCAAAAAAATACCTGAAGAAGAGCATTTATTTTCCCATATTGAATGTGACATGCTTTTTCGTGATGCCTTTATACAAAATGGATTTACAATAGAAGCTTTGGTCCATGAAAAAACAATGATTGAGAATCCGTTTCATCCTCTAACAAAACGATCGATAGATACAAAAGAGGATTTGGAGCGTGTAAGGAGATACTATGAAGATACAACAAAGAGCTGAAAAAGTATTGGCACAAGGTAGTACCGGGACCAACTCTAAACGTCCCTCGCAGTATGTTGAAGGTGTGTATCCTACGCATTTGAAAAAAGCAGATGGATGTTATGTCTGGGATGTCGACGGAAACAAATATATTGATTTTGTTGGTGGGCTTGGCACACAAAGTCTTGGGTACAATCATCCAAAAGTCAATGAAGCAGTTGCGAAACAAATAGCTAAAGGGATCAATACGAGCTCACTTCCTGATGAAATAGAAGTTGAGTGTGCCGAAGTTGTATGTGAAACATTTAACGTTGATAAAATTCGGTTTTTGAAAACAGGAAATGAAGCGACTGCTGGTGCAATTCGAATTGCTAGAAGCTATAATGGGAAAAAATATGTCATTAGTGAGGGCTACCACGGCCATCATGAAATGTTTACTAGCCTGACGCCACCAGCATTAGGGATCAAAGATCAATTTTTGGTGACATCAGATTTTACGCCGGGTCCCGATGTCGCTTGCTATATCACCGAAGGGTTATATTTAGACGCATCAAAAAAATTTCGTGATGAAATCACGCAAAAATTCGATGCGAACAGATCCAATGGTGGCATTAATATCATTGATGAAATTGTTACTGGAACACGCGTGCCAGACTTTTGCGTAAATTCTTGGTGGAATTTAGATGCGGATATCATCTGTTTAGGAAAAGGCATTGCCAATGGATTTCCACTTTCAGTCATCGGTGGCAAAAAAGATGTTATGGATTGTGGAGAATACTTTATTTCGTCGACATTTTCTGGTGAATCTATTTCACTGGCCGCCTGTATTGCAACAATTAAGCAGTTAAAAGAAAATAACATGCAAGAGCTCTTTGATCAGGCAAACGAATTTGTTCGTGTGTTTAATGAAATTGCAAATCCTATTGGAACAACGCTAGAAGGATATGGTACGCGAGCAATGCTCAATACGGTCCATAAAAATACCGGTTTGCTTATGCAAGAGTGTGTAAAAAAAGGCATCATTTTGGGTAAGGCATTTTTCTATAACTTTTCTCACCTTGAGCAAAGAATTGATCAGCAGGTTTTACAAGTGGTTGAAGAAGCTGTACGGGCGATTCAAGCAGGAAAAGTGCATCTAGAGGGTAGTATCCCTCAGGAGACTTTTAAGAGATAGTCCATCAACGTATCAAAGTTGGTAAAGGTTTTTTCTGCACCTGCTTCAAGTAATATGGGGTGTTGAGATAAACCAGCAATGGCAAAAGTTATGAAACCAGCATGGTGACTTGCACAAACTCCATGTGCGGAGTCCTCAACGACGAATACATTTTTTTTTGTTGAAGATTTGGTTTTTTTCCAACTTAATTCATAAATAGCAGGATCAGGTTTACTTGTTTCGACTTCATTGCCATACGTAAAACTTGTAAAAATTGATTTCCAGCCAAATTTTTCAAGCAATGGTTCAATATGATCCTTTGTATTAGATGTAACCATATGAATTGATACTTTATGTGTCATGAGGGTTTGTAAAAAAAGATCAGCACCTTCTAAAGGATTAGCATGGTGGTATTTCTGATCAATAATCATTTTATATTGTGCGAGTAATGTTTCGGGGTCCGGTGTAAGTTGATGGTCTCGTTTAAGGGTCTGACAGATTTCTAGCAGGCTTGGTCCATTGAGGCTGTCAAACTTTTCTCTGGTAGGTGTGATGTTGTATTTTCGGAGAAAATCTTGAAAAGCTTGGTATAAAACAGGGAGGGTATTTGCAAGTGTTCCATCAAAATCAAGTAAGGCATGTGAAAATTCTAGATTAGAAATCATCTTGTAAAATGCCATGTCCGAGCTTGATATCTCTTTTTGCTATACTTCCTTTTAGATGATCAATGAATCTTGGGTGCATACCCGCAGGTTGTTTACCAGGTCTAAGTACGGAAAAATTCTTTCCTTCCTGAAATTTTTCACCTTTTTTGATCGGGGTAATCGCCTGTATACGTCTTATTGCAAAAGATCGAAGTTCATATTCGGTTTTGTTAGGTTTTTTTTCTGCTGTACCTAATGCTTTTTCCGTGTGCCGAATAGCTTCGACCATTTTTTTAAGTTCACCTGGTGTGATAGCAAATGCGTGGTCCGGGCCAGGTAGACGATTGTCGATCGTAAAATGCTTCTCAATGACAGAGGCACCTAACGCTACAGCTGTGACAGGCGCAATGAAGGGATCACGACTATGATCCGATAGACCAACTTTACAAAGAAAACGTTGTTGCAAGGTACGAATGACGTTTAGATTTAAGGATTGCAATGGAGCTGGGTAACTAGCTGTGCACTGCAAAATACTAAGATCTTGTCCACCTTGTTGATAAAATCGATTAACACTGTATTGGACTTCTTCCAGATTAGCTGCCCCGGTAGACATGATCAGGGGTTTGCCTGTCTTGGCAAGTGCATCAAGTAAACGAACATGACTTAATTCATACGAAGCCAGCTTATGCCTTCGAACATATGGGTTCAAGGCTTTTAAATCAGCAATAGAAAAGGGGGTTGACATGAATTCAATGCCAAGGTCTTGCGCATATGATGCTAAAGTAGGGATCATAGAGTAGGGCATACTTAAGTCATCAAAAATGGCTGAAATATCTTGGCTTTGTCCCGATTTTTTTAGGTAGTCAGCTTGGCCGGCATTGGGCACATACACTGTTTTAGCTCGATAAGTCTGAAATTTTACTGCATCTGCCCCAGCATCAACAGCAATATCAATCAGTGTTTTCCCCATTGTGATATCTCTATCAAACTTTCCCATACGCCAGTTTGATCCCGCTTCTGCGATAATAAAAGTTTTTGGTTTCTGCTCCCGTGTCGCTGGAGTGATTTGTTTTATGGTTTTACGAAATCGAAAAATTTTACATGATGTGTTTTCAATATGTTTTACAGATGTATCAAAAAACCGAAAGCCAGCTTTTTCAAATGCGTGAATAGAAGCTTTGTTTTGCTGTTTGATTTCAGCAATGATCGTGTCTGCTCCAGCTTTGAGAAGCATATTAGAGAATTCAGTCAAGATCTGAGAGCCGTAGCCTTTTTTTCGATGTTTAGGAGCGATATTGATATCAATATCAACGATATTTTTTTTGCTTTGAAGATTTTTATATGGGGAACTTCGTAAAAAAGCTATGGGTGTGTTGTGGATGTAAGCAAAATAGGGTGGATGTGTAGGGTTTTTGAAGTAGTCATTTTTGTACTCGTGCCAAAACTTTGGCCATGTTTTGGGAAGTGATTGATAAAACATGCGCAAAGTTGTGGGGTCATTACGCCATTGCATGACCAGTTTGGCATGGCTTTGTTTAATTTCTGCTGTTTCAAAATAAATATACATAGTTCTAAAAGTGTAGTGTCATACCGCCGCT
>JAGRMV010000188.1 GCA_020441045.1 Deltaproteobacteria bacterium
ACCATACATGATATTGCCTTTGGTTCTATGTTTCACGATGTGCAATATATCGAAATCCATGCGGATGGATTTCTTCGTCATATGGTTCGGAGTATGATGGGGACCTTGATGGATGTGGCAATCGGTAAGAAGGATCCCGAAGATATTCCATCGATTATTGCGGCTAAAGATCGATCCAAGGCAGGTCAAACTGCTCCTGCCAATGGCTTGTTTTTATGGGACGTTTTTTATGAATAGATAATGGCTATTTGATGATTTTATCGCGCTGAAATTTCCATAAAATAGGCCATATGGAAATGAACCAGAATTTTTTTTGTCTTTCTGTGACTTCAAGTTTGATGCCCTTGGTACGCTCAATCTTAAACAACATGTAGTCAATCCATGACGAGGCGGTGATCACATTTTTGATCCAGCGCATACGTGCGCGGATGCGACTTTTTCGTATCCAGAATGAAAGTTTTTCATCTTTTTCTTGCCTTGGGTCTTGGTCGTTCCATTCTTCCAACAAAGGCGCGTAGACCTCTTGGTAGTATTGTTTTTCGGCGCTATAAATTTTTTTGACTTTATCATCGGCTTCGATGCGCACGTCTCCGATGTAACTTAGTGCCAAGGTTTTTTCAATGGCTTGATCTAGATCAGCTGATGGCCCAAGTAAACGGTGACTTAATGTAAAAGCCGAGCGCATCGCCGTTGTATGTATATTGAGTAAATGCTCCAACGCATCTTCATCATGTTTGTAAACCAAAGCAATACGTTTAGAAAATCGACCCATATGATAGACATCTGGCGCATCGATCTGTACTTGGGCAAGCAGATCATCTCGGGAGATGACACAATACTTTAAAATAACATCATCGGCATAGAAATGGTAAATATTGGGGGGAAGGTGTCGATTAAGTTGTTTGGCTTTCCAGGAAGAATAAAAAGTTTTGTAGTCGTGCACAACAACATAAAAGTCTGGAACGGAAGTGTCGCTTTGGGTGGTTTGACTTAAACAAGATCCATAGCCAACAATATAAGAGAAAGGGCCTGGCATGGCCTGTAGAAGATTTTCAAGATACGACTCGAAAAGATCCTGTGGGTATGTTTGTAACTTTTGTTTGATGTGCTCGTTTTGGGTCATGGTTTTTTACGATATCCTTGTACGGTGTTTCGATCCTGGTGTTTGGCTTCATACATCGCTTCATCTGCCATCTTTATCAGATCTTGTTTGGTTTGCGCATCTTCTGGAAACGTTGCAACACCAAAACTAGCGGTGAATTTTGCATGGATCCCTTTGTCTTTAAGAAATACATGTTTTTCGATAGCACTGCGAATGCGCTCTGCTGAAATCAACCCTTTCTCTTTGCCTGTTTCAGGTAGGACAATGACAAACTCATCTCCACCATATCTGGCACAATGGTCGACGTCCCTGGTATTGGCCAGAATCACTTCGGCAGCTTCTTTTAGTAAATCAGAGCCGTGAACATGACCATACGTATCGTTGACCATTTTGAATTTATCCAAGTCGATAAAAATCATTGAAAATTCTTTAAAATATCGATTGGCGCGTTCTACCTCGTGATCGAGAAGTTGATGCAGATAACGCTGATTGTAGAGACTGGTTAAATCATCCTGAATGGTCATTTGTTGAATGCGTTCATAGTTCATGGCATTTTCTAGTGCGATCGCTGCAAAATCAGCGATGGTGGTCAACGTTCGCAGGTCCTCAAGTGTGAAAAAGGAGGGTTGCGAGTGTTGCATGCTTATCACACCTAATAACTGATTTTTACTTCGCAGTGGGCTGCATAGAATAGACTTGCCAGCAATGGAACGCTGAATATCCTCAGGGATGTCAGCGACTTCACATCTGCCTTCGGTCCACAAAATGGCTTGTTGGGTCTGCGCAACCCAACCTGAAAGCCCTTCTCCTATTTTGACCGGTTGGTTTCGATTCAAAGCAGGATCATTGATCAGGATTTTATAGTCAAGATCGCCGGTTTCCCGGTTTTTGATCAATAAATGCCAGCTTTCAGGTAAAAGAATATCTGAGGTCGTTTTTAAAATCGATTGTTGCAGCTGGTCTAAGTTGACGGTAGAAGTAAACGTTTTGCCCAATTCAGAAAGGACAAACAAACGCTCAATTTGTTTTTCCAAAGCTTGTTGTGTATCTTTTTGCAACATAGTAAGAGGTCAATGTAGCGTTATGAAACAACATTGTACAGTCATTTTGGGTTCAAGTTCTCCTCGTAGAAAAGAATTATTACAAGCTTGGGGTATAGATTGTGAAATCATGGTGCCAGTGGAGGGGGAAATGCTGGATGATGGAGACCCAGTTGCTACGGTTGAAGCGATCGCCAAAAGCAAAATGGCTTCTTTGCAACGATTGGAAAATCATGTTTATATTACTGCCGATACCATTGTCCATGCCGATGGCCGGTTATTGGGGAAGCCGTCTTCTGTGGAACATGCAAGAGAGATGATTGCTTTTTTATCAGGTAGACGACATGTTGTTTCAACCGCCTTTGTGGTAGCTGGAGTAGGTGAAGTTCTGCGGACCGTACATACCCAGGTTTGGATGCAAGAAATACCTGGATCTTGGATCAATATGTATCTTGAGCGTGCCAGCTTTTTCGATAAAGCGGGTGGATATGGTATTCAAGAGCACGCAGGGGTGTTTGTTGAAAAAGTAGAAGGTTCGTTGACCAACGTGATTGGCCTACCGATGTTAGAGCTTATGCAAAGTTTAGAGGCCGTTGGCGCCATCTCATTTTAAAAAATGATGTTAGATGTCCATGAAAGAATCGAAGATGCGTGTCAAAAAGTGGGGCGAGAGGCTTCTGATGTCACAATCATCGCAGTTTCAAAAAAACAATCGATTGAAAAAATAAAACAGGCTTATCAGCAAGGGCAACGGCATTTTGGTGAGAATTACTTGCAGGAACTTAGGCATAAGGCAGAGCAATTGCCTCAAGATATCATCTGGCATTTTATTGGAGAGGTACAGTCTAAAAAAATTGCGCATCTTGCCACATGTGCTGCGGTGATTCACTCAACTGATCGCGAGAGTCAACTCATAAAATGGAGTAAAATCGAAGACCAAAAACGTCCGAAGCTTTTATTACAAGTCAACATTGCGCATGAACAGACAAAGTCTGGCGTTAAGGTAGATGAGATCGAATGTTGGTGTCAGAAGTTTCAAGAAATGGGGATAGACTTATCTGGATTGATGGTTTTTCCTCCCTATGCGCAGAATCCCGAAGCTAACCGAAAGTATTTTGCGCAAGCTAAACAGATTCAGCGGCGTATTCAAGCCAAACAAGATCCCACATTGCCCTGTTCCATCCTTTCTATGGGCGTTTCAAATGACTTTGATATTGCAATTGAAGAAGGAGCTACGCATGTACGTATTGGCACCGCTTTTTTTGGTGAACGGCAGTAGTTGTTTTACAAGTTTATAGAGAAAGTTCTTCTTTCCTTTGCATAGTGATGGACGTATAATGGTCAGATGGGTGTATGCGTAAGGAGCGTGTGGGATGAGAAAAATGACTCCGCTGGATATCCAGCATAAACAATTTGATAAACAATTTCGAGGGTTTAACGTGCAGCAGGTGCAGTCTTTTTTGCAAGATGTTGTCGCTTATGCCGAAGATTTGCATAAAGCTGTCACTGAGCTTACCCAAGAGACAGAAAGCCAGAAAAAAAGAATTCAAGAGCTGGAACTTAATGAGCGTGAGATTAAAGAAACCATGCAAACCGCACAGCGGATGACCGAGCAAATTGGTAAAAATGCGCAGAAAGAGTCTGAACTGATTATTCAACAAGCGGAGATGCAGGCAGAAAAAATTCTCAAACAAGCCCATGATCGTTTGACTGAAGTCATTTCTCAGATCAACGATATTAAAAAGCAAAAA
>JAGRMV010000018.1:0-16752 GCA_020441045.1 Deltaproteobacteria bacterium
CAGGGTAAAGGCTTTTTTGTATTTTCTTTTATGACGAAATAGATTGGCCAGCTCAATATATTCTTCGATGGATTCAGAGTTACCGCGAAGACGCGTCGAAAAAAAATCAATGTATTGATCGACAAAAACAGCATGGGTCAGATTTTCTTGGGATACATTTCGCAGCAGAGGCAGCGTTTGTTGTTGCCTGTAGATGGGGAGTTTTGTGCTCATGATGGTTGTTCTGTTTTAATCTTCGTCCTCAACAAGCGTTGCGACTTCCACGGTTTGGTCTTCTGGTAGATCTTCAAGCGGTTGATTGCGTAGTTGATGGAGTTCATCTTGTAATACTTTATGCTCTTTTTTAAGTTTGCGTATGACAGCACTTTGTTTGAGTAAGTGAATCAAGCAAAAAAGGATAGAGACGATTACACCAACAAAAAAAGCCCCCAATACAAACATCCACAAAGGTTTTTCTGGCGTTGAAAAATGAAACAAATTGACCCGAACTCGGTCACCATTTTGTAATAGAAAAAGAATGCCAAATGAAGTTAAAGCAATCAACAAGGTGCTCGCCAGAATATTTTTGATGGATTTCATGTCTTAGTTGTATACCGATCAGATCCAATTGTAAAATTGGCATCAAAACTGCATTGTTTGTTCAGATATAAATCGACAGGACAAGGAGAAAAAGCATGATTGCCACCACAATAGGAGCGAGTTTCGATGGGTTATTGCCCATGCCAGTACGGGTAGAGGTTTGTGCGAGCAAAGGACTACCTACCTTTGATATTGTCGGCATGGGACAGGTTGAGGTCAAAGAAGGTAAACAAAGAATATGCGCAGCGCTCGCTGCCAGTGGTATCGTGCTAAAAAATAAAAAAATCACAGTGAATTTGGCACCGGCGGATGTGCGTAAATCGGGGGTGTATCTGGATGTGCCAATTGCGCTTACCGTGATGAAATTGATGGGGGTAGCCGCAGACGTAGACGTCGAAAACATCCTAAGCTTTGGTGAACTCTCTTTGGATGGTTCGATCCGCCCTGTAAAAGGCGCTTTTGCTATTGTCGAACAATTGCATCAAGAGATTTCAGTGCTGATTGCTCCTTCAGCACATGCTGATGTGCAATCGTATTTTCCAGATCTAACGGTGATCTATGTAGATCACTTGCATCAGTTGCTGGCCTATTTACAAAATCCAAAGGCCTATGCTTCTCCCTCCATGCCAAAAAAAGCCGAGAGCAATTTTGCAAATTCCATCGATTTTTCTTCCGTGCGAGGCCATCATCAGGCCAAACGGATGCTCACAGTAGCTGCGGCTGGGAAACATCATGTGATGTTGGCGGGCCCACCAGGCGTAGGTAAGACCATGCTGGCCAAGGCATTTCCCTCCATTATGCCAAACATGGATCAACAAGCATTGCGAGAGGTAAAAACCATCTACAGCGCTTCAGGATTGGAGGAGCATTTGCTCGGGTTACAACCTCCTTTACGCAGCCCGCATCATCATGCGACCTTGCCTGGCATGATTGGTGGGGGCACGCTTTTTCGAGCGGGTGATTTTACACTTGCACACCAAGGCATTCTTTTTATGGATGAATTTCCAGAGTTTCGTAGAGATATTATTGAAGCATTGCGTGAACCACTCGAAGAAGGGGTGGTTCAAGTCCGAAGAGCCAAAGGCCTTTACCAATACCCTGCCAGGTTTATGCTGCTTGCCGCAATGAATTTATGTCCTTGTGGCAATTTGGGTGATCCTACTGCGGAATGTGCCTGTAGCCAAACCGATATCATGCGCTATCGCAAAAAACTATCCAGGCCGATCATGGATCGCATCGATGTATCATTGATCTTGCCCAAAATGCCCTGGTCCAAAGTATGGACGCCAAGTGAAACCCAAACGAGCAGTTATATTCAAAATATAGTGGTGAAAGCCAGAGAGCAGCAGCAGAGGCGTTGGGGAAAAAATAAAACCAATGCCATGGCAAGCATTGATCAGCTCAAAGAAAAGGCGATGATCCATCCGCAAAGCCTAACCTATATCCAAGAAATCGTAGATACCAAGCATTATTCCGTACGCTCGATGGTCAAAGTGTTACGTGTTGCGCGTACCATCGCAGATCTGCAATTGCATCCGACTGTCGAAAAACGGCACATTGTAGAAGCATTGCAATACCGGATGAAAGAGGAGCTCTAAATTGAGTAACAAACTTAAAACCTTCTGTGGTGTCATGAGATCTATGGTAGCCCTGCTCAAAAGAGGAGTCGGAAGCCCACATAACTTCGCTTACGAAGCCATTGTGGTTTTGACACCGATCAGTTGTACCCGATGCTCGCCGTAAATTTCTCGTTCAGAGTACTGCAAGATTTTAAGTCCTTGCGCCAGATGTAGTGCTTCGTTGCTATCAAAACAATCAAAAATATAGGGTGGGTCTTGTTTGATCTTTAGATGTTCTTTGGTATAGGCTTCGATCATCAAGGTACCACCGACAGTCAGCCCTCGAACCAGGTTTTTCATCAACACCGGCTGGGGATGAAAATCCGACAATAAAATGGTGTCATATTTCATCAAAGGAATCAGAAAAAAATCCAAACTGGCTTCTTTGCACTCCAAGGTCACCCCACTATTGGCTGCCAATTTTTTGGCGCGTGCTACGGCTGTCGGCGAATGATCAATGCCGGTGACAGCAAAACCTTGGGAAGCGAGATAAATGGCATTACGACCTTCGCCCATGCCGAGATCCAAAGCAGTACCTTTTTTGAGTAAGTCGACATATTCAACTAAAAATTTGGAGGGTTCTTTGCCATATACGTATTGGTCTTTTGAGGTATAAATACTTTCCCAGAATTCAGGGGTATTGCTTTCTTTGATCATAATCCGGTGATGTAGCACGGCTTGTTTCTTAGAACAATAGGAATGATCTATCGAGCACACGTGACCTTGTTCGTTACAAGACCCAAGTAGAATCAAAAACAGATCGACATTGGGTGGGGATGAACCTATATTTGTTGATCATTTATGTAGTGTACATCAAAAAGCAAATTGTGGGATTGATCAATGTAGGGCAAAAAAACGTACCCAGATATCATGTAACTCAAGGACAATAGGTTTGTATAAGTTGTTCAAATGCTTCTGAGGTGCAGGTCATTTTTTCGGGGTTTTCTTTTTCTTCGTTGATGGTCAAGGTCGCCTGACCTTCTTCACTCATCCGCATTGAAAAAGAGTTACCGGTTATGTTCATGATGCATGTCCCATTATCCGGGTCAGCAGCAGCAATTGTAACACTTTCTTTTTCTTTGCTCTCTATAGGGGGCATACAGCCAACGCTTGGTTGGATCATCGAAGCAGACAGTGCTGACCATGTCTTGCCTTCCATATGCATTTTTACATAAGGCATTTTAACATCTGGATTTAAGCCAGATGAGACTTTTCGGTCAGACACGCATTCTAGTGACAGCGTGTCGGTCGTTTTATATTTTGGTGCTGTGATGGAGACAGGTGGGTCAAGTTTGATCCAAGCACCAACTTCTGCAGTGCTGATGTTGGCAAACTGCACAAACAGGGTAAACATCGTGTATTGATCCGGCACCGGAATCTTCAGGTTTCTTGATTCGGTCACAAAAAATGTTTGCCCGGCGGGTCCAGGTGCAAAGCCAGAGTTTTGATTGCGCTTTGGATTGAGCACAATAATATCATCCAATTGATCTGCATCGTCGACAAGCTTGTAGTTGATATTGAAATCTACCCCTTGCGGGATCATTGCTACTGGAACTTTTTCAAGGTTGAGAATAACTTCCATCACAACTTGCGTTGCATCTTGAGAAACATCGTTAACTTTCACACTTTGAATATAATCCGATGTTATTTTCTCAGGGTGACGCGAGGGCAGCTCAGCAAAGGGCTCAAAAACAAGTTTTTCTGGGATGGTAAATGTCGTACTCTGCTTAGAGCCATCGGCGCTTAGCACAGTAACTTGAACCGTGTAAGTGATCTCTTGGTCGACGGGGGCAAAACTTTGGGTGATATTGTTTTGTCCTTTGAGCAGGATGGGGTCGCCAAAAATTTCCCCGCTTGGGTCGGTAAGTTCAATTTTGTAGACAATATCCTCCTTGGCCATTTTTGGGGCTTCTAGATCAAATTGAACACTGATATTGTTTTGCGTATTGGCGATGATATAGTGCTTGAGTAGAATATCTGCAGCTTGTACATCGGCCACGCTAAAAACATGTTGGGTACTCCCCGGTAAAGTCGCTTTATGGGTGCTGATCTTTTCTTCTTCTTGCTTGCATCCTACAGCCATCAGTAAAAAACAGCTGATGAAACAGGTGCTAAACATTTGTTTTGGGTTGGCCATAGCATCTTCATACAATAAGAAGCATAGACGCGCAATGGCAAAAAAAACTGAATATTGAAAGGCAAATAACTTCATTTGTTTATCTGCGGTGGGTCTGATACATAGGCCAGGTATGAAATATACCAATTCCATTTACCAAGCCCATCGCCGGCCCACACGGGGTGTAAAAGTGGGTGACCTAACCATTGGCGGCAATCATCCTATTTTGGTGCAGTCTATGACCACCACACCTACCACCGACACCGATGCAACGGTAGCCCAAATTGTTTCTCTGGTTAAAGTAGGCTGTCCACTTGTCCGTGTGACAGTCCCGCATCAAGCTGATGCCGATAATTTAAAAAACATTCGCCGCGTGATGCGCGAAAAAAACATCGATGTGCCATTGGTTGCTGATATTCATTTTTTACCGAAACTGGCACTACAGTCCTGTGATTACGTGCACAAGGTTCGGGTGAATCCGGGTAATTTTGCCGATCGCAAACGGTTTGAAGTGCGGGAATATTCGGACAAAGAGTATGCGCTGGAAATTGCGCGGGTCGCAGAAGAGTTCTCCCCTATTGTCCGACGTGCCAAAGAAAATGGCGTTGCCATCCGTATTGGAACCAATCATGGCTCACTGTCGGATCGTATTATGAATCGCTATGGCGATACGCCCCAGGGCATGGTCGAGTCCGCATTGGAATTTATTCGGATGTGTCGAGATGAAAATTTTCATCAAATTGTGATTTCGATGAAGGCGTCCAACCCGCTGATTATGATTCAAGCTTACCGTATGCTGGTGGCGCAGATGAATGTGCAGCAATATGATTATCCACTGCATCTAGGTGTTACCGAAGCAGGCGATGGCCAAGATGGACGTGTCAAGTCATCGATCGGGATTTCGACGTTATTGTTTGATGGCATTGGCGATACCATCCGGGTTTCCTTAACCGAAGATCCTGAGCGTGAAATCCCGGTAGCGCAAAAAATTGCCAGCTTGTTTTCAAAGCAGCCACTGGATGATTTAAAAAACGATCAGATCTGGCAAGCTTTTGGTGAGCAACCATCGTATGATCCTTTTTTGTACAGGCGCAGAGACGCGTTTGCATTATCACATGGCGCCATTGAGGTAGGGGGAAATAGCCTGATCAAAGTACGAACACCAGGTCGAACCGAAAGTAACTTTGAGCCGCCCATCGAATTGGTCAGTCGGCCTTCTGGCAGTGCTATCTCTGTCGATGATTCAACAGTTTTTTGTGTTGAGCGCGTGGTCGCGGGCAAGCCCAAATCCGGTGATGCTGATGCCTATTCAGTCCTTGCCAGTGATAGTTGGGTGGCGCCGCATTATATAGAAAAACTGATAAGCCAAGTTGGGCAAAAGCCTCTGTGGATCCGAGTAGAAAAACCGCAGCATATTCCATCTATGATTGCGATGATCAAAGCCTTGCTACCAATGCAAGTAGGCATCGAAATCTCACATGCCCAAATCATTGCATTGGGGCGCGCCGTGGCCAATGCCTGTAAACAGCATGATATTCAGGCCCCGATTCATTTGCACGTACAAACCTCTATGCAGGAAAGTGTTGAAGATATCTATTTGCGCGCTAGTTGCGAATTGGGAGCGCTACTATGTGATGGGATTGGTGATAGTATTGAGGTTGGACATGCTCATGCATTGACGTCGCATCAAGTTGCATTTGGGGTTTTGCAAGCCACGCGTCTACGCATGAGTCGCACTGATTATATTTCTTGCCCTTCGTGCGGTCGGACATTGTTTGATTTACAGGAAACAACAGCCCGGATTCGTGAAAAGACGAATCATCTTAAAGGGGTTAAAATTGCAATTATGGGTTGTATTGTCAACGGTCCGGGTGAAATGGCAGATGCGGATTTTGGCTATGTCGGTAGTGGTCCCGGCAAGATCAATCTTTTTGTTGGCAAAGAATGTGTGAAGAAAAATATCGATCAAGTCGATGCGGATCAAGAGTTGATCGACCTGATCAAAGCGCATGGACGTTGGTGTGAACCAGCCCGTACCTGATTTTTTGCGCGATCTCTATCGGCAGTGCCTGCATGAGCCAGCACTGGCCAAAGGGTTGATTCAAAAGCATATTGTCAAAAATCGTAGCTTGGGTTCTAAGCGTAGGCGGCTGTATCAGCAGTGGATCATCGATGGTCTGCGATGGAAAAATGTCTATCAAAAAACACTTGCTACAGATACGTCGTTGACAACCTACAATGCAATTCTGGATGAGCATATTGCAGCCCTACAGAATAAAATGTATCAAAATATAGAAGATTTGGCGGATGATTTTTCATTTTCGTGTGATCTAGTTACGTCGCTTGCAAAAAAGTATTCATTTTCCGATATCGCTAAAATACTGCTGAGTATGCATACACCAGCGGAAGTTTTTTTGCGCATGAACACATATTTGCAAACGCCACCCCAAATCCAAAAAAGTTTGCAGCAAGATGGTATCGAAGTTGAAAAAGTGCCGGACCTTCCTTTTGCGCTAAAGGTTTTACGCAAAGCTCAGTTGACCAAGTGCCATGCTTATAAAAAGGGTTGGGTTGATATTCAAGACTATGGCAGTCAAATGATCGTCGATCATATGCAACTGGGTCCAAAATTAAATATTGTGGATGGATGTTGCCGCACGGGCGGAAAAAGCCTGGCTATGCAAAATTATACACAAGGTCAGTCAACCATTCATGCCGTTGACATTGACACCCGCGTATTTACGGAGCTGCAAAAACGAAGCAAAAGAATGCAGGCTACCCATATTCATACCTACGATATCCCTGCTGAAGATCCAAATCCGCTGCCACAACTTGCCGGAAAAGCCGATCGTGTTTTGGTCGATGCACCTTGCTCAAGCTTTGGCACCTTGAAGCGGCGTCCGTGGCTAAAATATCAATATAATGCAGATGATATAAAAAAATTTGCTGTGATCCAACTTGAAGTTTTGCAAAGGCAGTGTCAGTGGGTCAAACCAGGTGGTTTATTGATCTATGCAGTTTGTTCGATTTTACCTGAGGAGACAACCGAGGTTGTAACGCAGTTCTTGCAAATGCAAACGGGTTTTTCGTCCCACATAGAAAAATACATTCTCCCATATCAATCTAGCGGCGATGGTTTTTATCTACATGTACTAAAACGGTGAAACATAACAGCTGTAGGTTGTGCACTTTATTTTGGCAGCCGATCGGTTATCCAAGAACGCCGAATCTTGATCATAGATAAAGTATGCCGCTGCCCCAAATGCTTGATCGACAGGCACGATTTCATACGAAAGATAGATATCATATTTCGACCAATCGTCTGGATCCGTGGTATTGCTAAATAAGTTTGAACCTAAAATCAGTTGTGAACTAAAGGAGTACGTCTTGCCCGGCGCGTAGTTCTGCGCTGATGCAACCAAAGGCAAGGTGACATGCTGCTGACTGACCGTTTGATTTTGAATATCGCTTAAGAAAGTAGATTGGACAGAGTCATAATTGACCACATGTACCAAGGGTTTGATTTGAATAGGGCCAATGTGGTCAATCAGATCTTGCACGGTATAACTTTTGTTTAAGGTGAAATCCAATGTGAACTCAAAGGGAGAGGGTTGAATCATACCCAAGATGTTGGCCAGACTAAAATTGGTACTCAAAACGGTTGCAGTGGTACTGGCAATAAAATCTTCCTCGGGGAGTTGATAGCTCAGCTGGTAGGTCGCATTGGTTGGAACAATGTTGCCGGTGGTATCGGTGTGCAAAACAGCCATGCGGTATTGATAATTTTTGCCGTGCTGCATACCAAGTGATTCATCCCATGCTTGACTGGTTTCGCCATCGATTTCAGCCACAGTTTGCCAATAGTCGGCGCCATTTTTCTTGCGTTGCAAAAGCAGCTTGCTGACGTAACTACTTGCGTTGGTGGGGTGGTTCCAAGACCAAGAAAGAAAACAGGTAAGGATTTGACAGGGCTGGGCTTGATCAAAGGTCAATTGACTGTAATCTCCTGTTTGTACAGGTGGGGTTGTGATTGAAGCTGTTGCATCAATGATGCTATCGTCAGCCAGCATAGTTGAGACGGTAACCTCATAATCTTTTTCAGGCGCGGCATCGGTATATTGGATTTCTGGCGTTTCGGTCGAAGGCACCACCACGGTTTTGACATTTTGACTACTGGTGATGGTGACAGTGACAGAAAATGGCGTGGTTAGAGCTGGATTGCCCCAACGAATATTGAGTGTGTCTTGGTCTAGCGAAATCACTTCAAGCGCGCCAAAGGTCGGAGAGTTAGGTTCTACGGTGGTGTCTTCAATAGAACCACAAGCGCTGAATAAAAGCAGCATGCACAAGGGAAGTGTTTTGTGGGTGAAGTATTTCATGTCATGTCTCCTGAATAAATAATACAATGCGTTATAGCACGTTTGGGCAGCAAACTCAACTCTAAGCGATGTCCAAATCAGGACGTGGAAAAAGAGCTAACTAGCCAATATTTTTCATAAAAATCAATAGAGTTTTATCCAGATTGACGTAGAATTTACACTATGAAGAAAAAAATCGATCGTCGTCATCATGTTCCCGAACGGGTTGTCCCTGAAAAAGCCTATAAAAATGGGCATTTTTTATCCAGTGTTTCGGCGCGCCCTTTACGTATTTTGGCGGAATATTTCGAACCATTGCAGCGTTTTCAAAAATATCGTGTGCGCAATACGATTGTTTTTTTTGGTTCTGCCAGACTGATGTCCTCGGTTGATGCAACTCAAATGCTAAAAGAACGCGAGCAAAGCAAAGCTTCCAAAGCGCAAGTGCTTGAAGCCAAAAAAATGGTTAAGATGGCAAAATACTATGATGATGCAGTTGAACTGTCCAGGCTTTTGACCGTGTGGTCCAAGCAAACCTTTGGCAACAGCAAGAAAAGATACTTGATTTGCACTGGTGGCGGTCCTGGCATTATGGAAGCAGGCAATCGTGGTGCATATATTGCTGAGGGTGAATCCGTTGGTTTAAGTATTTCACTTCCGTTTGAGGCCAATGCCAACCCGTTTATCACACCGGAGCTTAATTTTGAGTTTCACTATTTTTTTACACGCAAGTACTGGTTCTCGTATCTTGCCAAAGCCCTGGTTATTTTCCCAGGTGGTTTTGGTACGCTGGATGAACTTGCGGAAGTCCTAACGCTGCTGCAAACCAAGAAAATCAAAAAGAATATTCCGATTGTCATGTATGGCAGTTCGTTCTGGAACAAGGTGATCAACATGCAAGCCCTGGTCGATCATGGCACCATCTCACAAAAAGATCTCGATTTGATGACCTTTTGTGATACGCCTAAACAGGCCTTTGATTTTATTAAAAAACAGGTGAGAAAATATCATGATTAGATCGTCGTATTTGACAGTTTTTATTTTGTTACTATCCAGCCAGGTGCTGGCGTATGCTCCAGATGAGGTGCAGCCATCTTTTTTATGGGTGAGCAATCCATCAGTGTCGACGGGCCTTGATACCAATCTAGGCGTTGGGCTTCTCAATAGTGATTTTAGCACTGGCGCTGGAACTTCGGTTTTTTTTGATGCAACCGGAAACTATGCGGTCAATGCATCGCTCGGTTTTGCTTTAAACATTCCGCTTGCAGGGACTGTTTCAGATCACAATGACGATTTTGGCTTGGGCAATATTTCACTGCAGGGCAAGTATTTCTTGCCGATGCCAAAAGGTATCTTGCTTGGCCTGGTCACCGATGTTGTCTTTCCAACAGCCACCTCTGATGCGCGGATTGGTACGGCCACCAGAGTATTTTATCGGTATACGCAAAACCAATGGGCGATCGTTCCGCGTGGGGTAGTGGGTATTGAAAACAACAATCTTCGTTTAACGGGACAGATTGGTGCCCCTATTCAAATGTTACAAGACAATGGCCAATTTGACGGTGATCCGGTTGAAACCAATGTATCATATGATGTTGGCGCAGCGGTTGCGCTTGCAGACACTCGGGATTTGTGGGTCACAGTTGAAGTGGGTGGCTATAGTACCCTGACGCGCAATACCACCGATCAGCAAACTGAAATTTTTGGTAGCCTAGGTACCCAATACCAAGACGATGAAAAATCGTTCGGACTATCGGTTGCGGTTCCGTTTACCCAAAGCGTGCGTGATGTTCATAGCATGTTTTTGTACGGCCATTTTGCCTATCATTTTTGATCTAAAGCTGGTTCCAGTTCCATGCAGTTTTGCCGCGTAGACTTCTCAATGGTCTATTCTAATAGACCCATATCGATTGCAATCGAAAGTAAACGCTATAGTCGTTGAACGATCAATCGAATTACTTTGTTGAAGTTTTTTGCATGTCAATAAAGTACTATAGTTATTTAGGTTTTATTCAAGACCGCACAAGGGTAGGGAAGTCATATTCGACAGCTTACGCAAGGTTCCTTTCGGGGTTATTCGAACTATATATTTTAATTATTGGTTGGAACAGTATGTGATACTTTGGGAGACTTACCATACCGGATGAGCACTTGCGCAAGCTGGCGAAGGAGGTATGGTAAGTCTCCCACCCATCTTGTTGTTTACCTTAGATCTTTCGTAAAGAGGTAACAACCAATACTTAAAATACTATACAACGCCTGACAAAATCCAGCCATTATAAACTGAAAGCTTATGGCTCTAATAAAGAAATGACTTGCGACAAAAGGGTGCCGAGTTAAAGAATGGTAATCTCATCTGTAACAAACTTTTCATCATCGTCAGGGAAGGGTTCGGTATGGATCATGACCTCACAAATACCTTCTATGTTTTTTTTGACGTTGTCTTCTATCCGATGCACAAGTCGGTGAGCCGTTAAAGTTGTCATTTCTGGGGGGATTTGAATATGCATGTCTACAAAGGCGTTGCCAGGTGTGCCACGTGTGCGAATGTGATGACAGTCGATGACTTCTTTTTCGACACGGACCAATTGTTTGATCTGCGCTACATCAATAAAAGCGGCGTCGGTTAGTACCAACACATTTTTACGAATGATTCTGTAAGCAGTGTGTAAGAAAAACAAAGCAATGAGCAGAGAGAACAGTGTGTCGACCATTTGAATATTGTAATAAATGCAGATGAGTGAAAATAGGACCGTTATCGAAACCCAAACATCGGTCATGGTGTGAGCGGCGTCGGCTTCAAGGGCATGCGAGTGTAGCTCTTGGCCCTTTCTTCTTTCGTAGGAAGAGACTGCAAAATTGGTTGCCATCGAAATCAGGACAACGATGATACCAGAATAATGGAACTCACTAGGGGAAGGTTCTAAAAACCTTTCAATAGCATGCTTGCCAATCTCCCAAGCTGTGAGAATGATAAAAATTGAGATTCCCAAGGCGGAGATGGTTTCATACTTTTGATGTCCGTAGTGATGGTTTTCATCTGAAGGTTGCGCTGCTACGGCAAGGGCAAAGTATCCAAGTAAACTGCTTCCCCCATCCATATAGGAGTGCAGCCCATTGGCAATCATGCTTAAGGTGTTGGTCCAAAGCCCATAACTGGTTTCAAGGGTGGCAATGACAACATTTAAAAAAAAAGTCAGTAAAAAAACGCGTTTGATTGCATGTGCGCCTTTCATCAACTGGCGCTTTCACCCAAGTGATGAATTTTTAATATATTGGTCGCACCACTGCTTAGGCCAGTTCCTGCGACAACAATGACAGGGTCTTTTTTCTTGAGGCTGGTATGTTGGATGAGGTTTTTATCACCTATGGCAAAGAGCTCATCGACGTTTTTACCTTTCGGGCTGACAAAAGCTTTCACACCCCAAATTAAACTCATACGCCGATAGGTTTCAAATGAGGGGGTCAGCGCATAAATCGGCACCCTGGGTCGCGTTTTGGAAAGCGAGATGGCGGTTTTACCACTTTCAGTATAGACAATGACAGCCTTGTAGGCGTCGCTCTTACTGATGGTAGAAGCTGCATGAATGATATGATCAGCATCCGAGTGCAAAGGCACAGGCATATCTTGCAGAAAGGCAGGATTGCTTTCGGCATTTTTGATGATCGAGCTCATCATCTTGATGGCCGCAATCGGGTATTTGCCCATGGCAGTTTCGCCAGATAACATCACCGTATCTGTACCATCCCAAATCGCATTGGCAACGTCGGTGCTCTCAGCGCGGGTTGGTCTTGGGTTGAAAGTCATCGATTCAAGCATTTGCGTGGCTGTGATGACGGGCTTTGAATGCATGGCTGCTTTGAGAATAAGCTGCTTTTGAATCACAGGTACTTGCGAGGATGGAACTTCCACCCCCAGATCTCCGCGGGCGATCATAATGGCATCGGTGACTTTGAGGATCTCATCAATTTCGGCGACAGCTTGTGGCTTTTCAATTTTGGCGATGATCGGCAGTACACGCCCGTATTTTTTCATCCAACTTTTGGCTTTGACGATATCACTGGCTTTTTGGACGAAAGATAGTGCAACATAATCGATATCAGATTGCGAAACCACTTTTAAGATTTCACGGTCTCTTTCCGTAAATGGGGAAATCGGCATGTAGCGGTTGGGGATATTGATGCCTTTGCGCTGGCGAAGTTCACCGCCGACAACGACTTTACATTGAATATCTTTGCTATTACTCGATAAGACTTTGAGCTCCATCATGCCGTCGGCCAGCAGAATTTGGTCACCTTTTTTTACCATTGACGGCAGCTTGTCATAACCAAGCGGAATTTCTTCACTGCTACCTGGAACCTTACGGTTGGTCAGCGTGCAGGTGGCATTGCGAGCGAGATAAACAGGTTCATTTTTAGCAAAAACCCCGATACGAATTTTCGGGCCTGGCATATCTGCCAAAATACCGACAGGCCGCTTATAGGTTTTGGCTACCGATCGAATCATCGATACGGTGTTGAGATGGTCCTCAATACTGCCATGCGAGAAGTTCAAACGAAACACATTGACGCCTTGATCAAGCGCTTTTTTAAGTTTGGTCGAGCTATTGAGGGATGGACCCAAAGTGGCAATGATTTTTGTGTGCTTCATGCCATCCTATATACAGTCCATCGCGATAAAAATAAACAAATCAAGGCATTTATATGATTTTGTATATGTAAAAATACAGATAATATTTTTTCTATGGTTAAACATTGTAGATCAATAAGAATGCTTATCGTTGACGGTGCTGAAGCTTTAGGAAAGTATGATACGGCATAAGTAAGATGACATGTAAGGGTTTATGATTCAATCAAAAGAATATTTTTGTATCGCTATGCTGGCAAGAACTTACATTGATTAAAGTTGATCATCCAATTCTTCTTTATAACCAGACCATTGGTATCCATAAATAAAATTGGCATAGTTTGAATATACGATATCGTCTCTGCTTTGATCTCTATCATGCAAGATTGTTTGTTCTACTGATCGAATGATGGCGAGATCTTCCTGACTTTGTTCAGGTGTTTCTCTTAACATATAGTCATCCAGCAAAATTTCTTCGATCCATTTGGGTCTTGATGTCATGATAACCTGATTGGCCCATCGCCATCGGCCAAGGCAAAATAAGTCAATGTCATCACCCATCTAAATTCATCTTTCATGGCACTTTTCTTATGGCTAATGAGTAAAGTGTAAAAGTATAAACTGAATTTTCACTAGATGACCTGCCCCGCATCAAGCTGCGTAGAAATGGGCCACTTTCAGATTTAGAAATAATCACTTACAAGTAAAATTATATTTCGCTAAATCTTGGCGGTCATTGCGAATAGTGTGTATCACTTTTTTATATAAGCTGCTTAAGTATCCTACATGACTTCTCATGCCCTCTTGATCATCAAGTTGCCACGAATATCCATATAACACTTTTTCCGGATTAAACTTGATCATTTGACCCTCTACTTCTTGCATATTCGGTTGAGCTACACCGTCTGAGCCAACATTCTGCTGTTCAATAACAATATAGATACCACGTGTTCCTTGGTGCATGGAAACTTCATAAATATAGTTGCTGTTTTTATATGCAGGAATACCTGAAACAGGTACTTGTTCACCCTTTGCATTGAAAAACGTTCCCTGAATGGATGGTCTATCATAGGCAAAACGAACCACACATTTTTGGTCAGGAACCCTAGATTCAATCACAGCTCGTTTCAAATACCAGTCATCCTCGTCAGCTTCCAGTTCATCTCCCTCGACTATCTTTCCCATCTTTTTTGATAAGTTCAACCCGTTGTACGGATACAGCGTTTGAAAATCTGAATACCCATTCTCATTGGTACTCAGGGATAATCCCAAAGCTCGGTCCATATCAACTGGATCGTAGCCATTTGAACCTATAATCCAATCATCCTCTCTTGAAAGTAATTGTTTTGCGGCACTGCCAGCCAGAGCAAGTTGTGCCTTGGCTTCTTCACTCCACACAGGGTCCGATTGCGCCCAACCACTGGGTAGAAAAACACCCAAACAACAAAAAACTGTAAGTACCCATGATAATAATTTAAACATCATAATCCCCTTTTAAAGCTAAGTTATGACGCATAATAGCATATTAACCGTGGAATGTATACAAAATAATTTGATTCCTTAAAATTCTATCTTTTTTATTTTTTCCTTTCATGAGTTATAGGAACCTCTGCAAATAAGGAGTATATGAGAGCTTATATTTGTTAAATTAAATTGCAGGGATGAAGCAAGAGACATTGCCCAGCTCAGCGGCAAGGTTAATCAATCCAACTTTGTTTTTATGATTTTTTGTTGTATCTCCATATCTGGTTACTCCTTATTTAGCAGGGGTTATTATTATTTTGCTTTGCATATTGGATATGGCCGGTGCCGGTTGTCGATAGGTTTTCCATGGCTTAATGCTGTGCTTTTTGGGCGATTTCTTGGCAGTGTCCGTGGCCAAGTTTTTTGGTCGAGCTCTGTGTAGATATGCGAATGCATGTCGATATGGTATGCGTCGAGGTCAGGTGTTCATTGCATATAGGAGTCAACGGTGTGGATAGATACAGTTACAAGGGGCATATTTTTTTACTTTTTTTGATCATGCAATGCATGCGTATAGGTGTCTTATCAGCCTCAGAAACAATATCGTTGTATGAGTTTGCCTCAGCGCACACAATGATTGGCTGTCAACTCAAATGGATGGAGCATGGTAAGGTTTCGCAGGTATCGTACTTGAGTGAAATCGATACCACACAACAGCGTTGGGTCGATCAGAATCAACAGTGCAAACAACTTTTTCAAGCTGCGCAGGAGGCTGGAAATAGGGTAGATTTGCGCGAGGTCGTACTCGAAATTGGCAAATGGAATGGTCAGCGTTATACCGAAGTCGTTGCACTAACAATCAACAATCCCCTCAGTGTGTTAAACGATGAAGACACTGTGGCAAAGGTCAAAGATACAAATGTATTAGGCCCCACCAAGATGATCTACAAAAAAGCCGAGATCAAACTTTTTGATAATACGATTTATGTATTGGTGGAAATGCTTTGATTGCCAAATTTGCAATCTTGTCCCAAGCGCAAAACCAAACAATTTCATCAACACAAGAAAAGTGTATGCCTTTTACGGGTCAGTACGTTCGTGATGAGCAAGCATGCAAACAGTTGCAATGGTTCTACGTGGTTGGGTGTAACGTATTTTTGATGTCACAGCCATAAACAGGGTGTTGATGAACCTCAATTTTTTTGCGGTTTTGGGCGTCGAGGCCAAGACTAATATCAAGGGCTTCGGCAACGAAGTTACGCGCTCCTTCAAGTGTAGATTTACGAAACGCGGGTTTATCATCAATGGCGCCTTGATAAACAATATTGCCATTGGGGTCGATGACAAACATGTGTGGTGTTGCGGTGGCACCAAAACTGCGGGCAATATCGCCGGAAGCATCGAAAAGAATAGCAGTTTGCTGTGATTTTCTGTCTGCAATGACTTGTTTGGCTGTATTTTCATCCAAATGACCTTGTTTGCCCATTTCTGAAGAGGCAACAGTCAACCAGATCACGCCTTTTTCTGTGTATTTTTTTTGTAAACTTTGCATGTTGCCAGTGCCGTAATGTTTTTCGACAAACGGACAACGGTTGTTAAACCACTCTAATACGACCCATTTGCCTTTGAAGTCGGTCAGAGCGTAATCTTTTTTGCTTTTGGAGGAGACTTCAATACCCTTGCTGACAAAATTAGGGGCTTGCAGAGATTTCATTTCCTGCGCACTTAGACGAACGAGTTTATTGGCAACAAGTTTGGCTGCAAAGATGGCAGAAACCACAAAAAAGGCACTCAGTAACCACTTTCTATGTCGGATGTTTTTTATATTGATACGGTGCATGCCACAGCCTCTTTCTTACATAATATCACGGGGTTGCTGCAATTGCCTCTAAAAAAATCGTTGGCGTTAAAAGTGTGGGCAATACTGCCGGCTTTTCGCTTCCCGGTTGATATAGAAGATAAAACGGAACCCCAATTCGGCCATACTTT
>JAGRMV010000018.1:16782-20002 GCA_020441045.1 Deltaproteobacteria bacterium
CTTTTTGGGTCCAATCGGCTTTGACCATTTGAATGTTTTGTGTGCGGATAGCTTTGCGTACATTTTTATTGCCAAGGACAAGTACCTCGTTGGCTTTGCAGGTCAAACACCAGTCCGCTGTAAAGTCCACAAAGATCCAGTGATTTTCTGCCTGCAGAGTTTGAATGGTTGCTGGAGAAAATTCGATCCAATGCAAATCCAAATCAGTCTGTGCTTGTTGGTGCGGCCATAGCGCGAGCCACACAGAGGCCATGATCAGAATAAGGGTGATAGGTTTTTTGCCCGCCCAACGCAAGCTATAAAACGCAGCGCCCAATAGCACCAAACTGATCAGCAGATACAGCAGCGCGCCGTGATGTGTAAGTTTGCTATAGACCCATATCAGCCAGGCACAAGTGATCAGCATCGGGAATGCTAAGATTTCTTTCATGGTCTGCATCCAGGGGCCAGGTTTAGGCAGCATCTTTGCGATGGCAGGAAAAACCGCAAGTAAAATGTAAGGCAGGCTTAAGCCCAGTCCAAGCATCAAAAAGGTAAAGAAAATAACAATCGTACTTTGCGATAAAGCGTATCCAATAGAGGCAGCCATGAACGGAGCTGTACAGGGGGAAGCGACAATCGTGGTAAAGACGCCGGTAAAAAAATCGCCGATGTAGCCATGGCGATGCATGCTTTGCTGTATCCAAGCCGGTAAAGGTAAGTTGGAAGTTTCAAACACACCCAGAAAGTTCAAGCCAATGATATAAAAAAGCATTGTCATCAATGCTACGCTGCTTGGAGATTGCAATTGAAATCCCCAGCCAAGTTGCTCCCCGATCGAGCGTAAGAATACAAGTATGAATGCCAATGCAATAAAAGAGGTCATCACCCCGAGGCTGTAAATCAAATTGGAGCGTAATAAACGATGCTGATCTTTTTGTGACAAGGATGCAATATTAAAAAATTTGATTGAAACAACTGGGAACACACAAGGCATCAAGTTAAGCAGAAAACCACCAACAAAGGCCAACACAAAAACCATCCATAAAGCGGTGTGCATTTTGGGTGGTGTGGTTTGAGGCAAGCGGGGTGTGGAAGTTTTTTCGGCAGTCACCCAAGCCGACTGTTTGACAAAACCTTTTTGATCATACGTTGCGAGCAAGAAAGTTGACGTAGGCGCTGGCGCAAGTTCATCAAATTGCAATTGCAGCTGGCCGTTTTCAAAACTGCGGGATATGGGTTTGGCATAGGCAAAATCCATATCGGAAGCTGGAAAAGCATCAATGTGATCGGCTTTGGCGATGTTTGTGATGTGTAGCGTTTTGCTGGCAATGTCAATGAAGGCTTGCAGCGAATCACTTGGTTTTGGAAAATCAAAATGGCTAAAAATTGCATTGGCGGCGGAGGCTGTTGCTTTAGGTTGCAATGGTATAGTAAATTGCTTGCTATTGGGGATACAAATGTCTTTGCAAACGAGCCAATCGGCTTGGATGTGCAGCGTTTGACTTGCTTCTGGCGCAAGTTCGATGGTCCGATAAAACAAAACTTCATGTTCAAACGCGAACGATTCGGCGGTGATTGTGGAGATACGTTTGGGAGTAGGCGCAACAATCTCAGAAGTTGTAGCTTGTGCAATAGTAAAAATCGGTCCCATGCCAGTTTGGCCAGGATTGATCCAGTAGGTATGCCAACCAGGCTCAAGTTCTATATAAAGACCAACCTTCATCCCCGGTTGATAGTGGTCGAACTCTAAAAAAATATCGGCTGTGCTGTGGTGTTCTTGAGCAGCAGCCAAAGCGCTCCATACCGCGGTACTCAGAAATACAATGTGCAGTAAAAAATTCATGTCTATTCTATTATTTTTCCTTTGGGTTCTCATATTTTGTTAGTACGTATACCAGACTAGAGGAGATCGTCATTATGACAAATAAAAACGAAACCAAAGCTGCAGAAACGTTGTATCAAAAACCCAAAGGCAGCACAAAAACCATTTCGTATGCCAACAAAAAAGCTTCTGCCATTTGTGATTGGATTGTTCTGGAAAAAGACAATCAACCCCATGCTGAAATGTTTTATACCTATTATACATTCGGTGGCAAAGGTCGTCCGGTTACATTTTTATTCAATGGTGGCCCCGGTGCATCTTCTGTGTATTTACATCTTGGCGCAGTTGGTCCGTATAAAACCAAGCTCGATAAGTTTGGGGAATACCCAGCATCACCTGCCACCATCATTGAAAACAAAGAAAGTTGGTTGGCGTTCACTGATTTGGTCTTTGTTGATCCGGTCGGCACAGGCTGGAGCCGAGATGTGCTGCCCAAAAAAGAGGGTGATAAACCAAGTAGCGACAGTGAATTTTACGCCATTGAAAAAGATTTGGATTCGCTTGGGGCTTTTATTTGCCAGTTTTTATCAACGCACGAGCGTTGGTTGGATCCTGTTTTTATTGCCGGTGAGAGCTATGGAGGTTTTCGCGTGGGGCACTTGGCGCATCGGTTGCAAAATAAATTTGGGGTTGGATTATCTGGGGCCATTTTGATTTCGCCTGCGTTGGAAACCAATTTTTTTGATTATAAAGATTATACGGTGTTGCCATGGATTGATCATATTCCGTCGATGGCCTTATCGGCGCAAGTCTTGGGCAAATCTCGAACAAAGGGCAGCGCCCAGGAAATCATAAAACAAGCCAAAGACCTAGCTGTACAAAAATTGGGTCCGATATGGACAGACCCAACCCAAACCTTACAAGCTGAAAAAGAAAAGGCCTATAAACAATTGGCTGATCTGATTGGGCTTCCCGCGCAGTTTGTGATCGAGCGTCACGGCCGCATTGATCCACTGACCTTTGCCAAGGAGCTCCTAAAAAGTGAGCACCGTTTGGTCAGTATGTATGATGCCACAGCCACCAAAGTGGATCCATTTCCACATAAACCACATTGCTTTGAACAAGATGGACTGCTTGATTCAGAGCGCTTGTACGCCCCCACGATCAATCACTATTTACGTCAAGTTTTGGGTGTGAAAACAGATCGAAACTACAATATTTTAAGTATGGAGATCAATGGCCATTGGAAACAAGACAAGAAGAAAAGTGTATTTGCCACTGTTGACGGCGCTTCTGATCAAGTGCGCTTAGGTCTGGCATCCAATCCACAAATGCATGTGTTTTTTACGCATGGATTGTATGATTTGGTGACGCCTTTTTTCTCCACCGATCGGATTGTTGGTTTGATGACGTTGG
>JAGRMV010000189.1 GCA_020441045.1 Deltaproteobacteria bacterium
CGACATAGTTGAGCATGATTTTTTTGATCCCTGCACGCTCAAATTGAATGGTGAGTTTTAAGTTGTTGTCAGGACCTTCGGTTTGTTTGATCACACCGCGACCAAAGCTTGGGTGTTGCACGAATGAGCCGGGTTGGTAAGGCGAATTGGAATGGGGTCTTTTTTTCTGAGTGACCATGTTTTTTTTGTAGGCATTGGAAGCAAGTTCCATTTCACTGAGCTGACTAAAGGTATCAAAATGACTGTCTTCACCACCACGCCAGTTGGGTGTTTTTTGAATAAGCTGAGGGTTAGGGATCGTGTGATACAAATGCTCTGGAATCTCTTCAATAAATCGTGATAGCGGATTATACATGGTAAAGCGGTATAACTTGCGCCGCGCAGCTGCCAACAAAGTGAGTTTGTGTTCTGCGCGGGTCATCGCAACATAGCAAAGGCGACGCTCTTCCTCGAGCTCATCTTCATCATTTTCTTCCAGTGCGCGTTGATGAGGAAAAACACCTTCTTCCAATCCTACAATAAAAATATATGGAAACTCCAAGCCTTTCGAATTATGAATCGTCATCAACGACAGCATCGGTGAGTCATAGTCTTTGGTATCGGCATCAGCTGATAATGAGACTTGATCCATAAACTCAATCAAACCACCACCGGTTTGTTCTTCAAAATCGCTCATGGTTCGCAACAGTTCCTCAATATTTTCAATGCGGGCTTCAGACTCAATGGTATTTTCCTTTTCCAATGCTTTGAGATACCCCGTTTTTTCTAAGAGCTTTTCAGTGATGGTGGTAGGGCGATCTTCAAAGGCGGTTTCGGACAGTTTTTGAAACGCGAGATAAAATTCTCCCAGTCCTTTATGGGCTTTGGAACCGCCTTTCAGTCTTGGGATCGCTTGCAACATCGAGGTCCCCAATTGTTGAGCAAGATCGCGTAAGTTTTGAATCGTCTTCGGACCAATGCCTCGCGTAGGTTTATTGATAACGCGTTCAAACGCGACATTGTCAAAAGGATTGGTCAACAGTTTGAGCATCGAGATGATATCCTTGATCTCCAATCGATCATAAAATCGGGTGCCACCAAGAATGCGATATGGAATGTTCCGGCGCCTGGCTTCGTCCTCAATAATACGTGATTGCACGTGGGTGCGATACAAAATACAAAAATCACTCAATGGCGTACCTTTGCGATAACGGTCTTCGACTTGATCAATGATATAGCGTGCTTCGGCATAGTCGTCTTCGGCGTGATAAAAATCAACCGTGTTGCCTTGGGTTTTTTCCGTCCAAAGCTCTTTTTTCCGTCGTCCCACATTGTTGGAGATCACAGCATTGGCAGCATCCAAAATTGGTTTGGTCGAACGATAGTTTTGGTCAAGTTTAACCGTCTCAGCTGGTGCAAAATGATCTTCAAACTCGAGCATGTTTTCGACCTTGGCGCCACGCCAGGTATAAATGCACTGATCTTCATCTCCGACAGCAATAACAGTTGTGTCAGGACCTTTGAGCTCACTGATGAGCAAGTTTTGAATGTAATTGGTGTCTTGGTACTCGTCGATCAAAATATATTTCCAACGCTGGTTGAGGCTATGTTTGATTTGCGCGTTGGTTTGCACAAGTTTGATCATTTTGATCAAGAGGTCAGCAAAATCCAGAGCTTGGTTTTGCTCAAGTTGGGCTTGGTATTTTTCGACCACTTCAATGGCTTTGGAGCTCATTTGATTTTCTTGCTTCAACAATGCAATAAAATCGGTGCTATCGTTTTTGGCACTTGAGATATGCCATTTGATGGCTTTGGGGGGAAGTTGTTTCGGATCAATATCCATTTCTTTCATCACTCGTTTGATCAAAGCCAATTGATCGGCTTCATCAAAGATAGAAAATTGCGGGGTTAACCCAGCCTGCATATGAAATTCTTTGAGCAGTTTTAAGCAGGTAGAGTGAAAGGTACCAATCCAATAGGGCTGTTCGTGTGTTCCCAGCATTGATGTAATCCGCTGTTTCATTTCTCGCGCCGCTTTATTGGAAAACGTCATCGCCATAATATCAGATGGATAGACGCCCATTTCTTCAATCAAATAACAAATCTTATGGGTCAAGACCCGGGTTTTGCCTGAGCCAGCTCCGGCCACTACCAGCAAGTTGCTGTCACATTTGGTCACAGCCAATTGCTGCTGATCGTTTAATCCTTCCAAACAACGCATATGCGTACCTTATATACGTAAAACACGGAATTGAATAGCGATACCATGGACCGGATTGGAGAATGCTTCGGTATAGAGATGATAGGCCAACCCAATAAAGATATCGTTGCCTTTGATCAGTCGTTTGGGAAAAAGCGATACACTGCTTTGCTCCTGGGTAGTACCACCTATAATGAGAAATTGGGTGTGTTCCAAGACCAATCCAACATGAAAATTGCTGATATCCATGCGGATAGAGGCTGGAATACTCAGCCTTGGATTGCCGTCATAGTAAAAACCTGGGCCCAACGAAATACCAAGATGAAAATCGTCATCCAATGCCGACAGTATCCGAAGGTGCCCTCGATAGGAAAACTCAAAAAACGCTAAGCCATGGCTCTCGGATATTCTTGAACGTAAAAGGGTCTCTAACCCAAAAATTTGCGCATGCGAAAAAAAACGTCCCGCAGCAAAAGAAGGTTGAAAATGCAGCCCGACGCCGGCGCTGGTAAGCATAGCAATATCCATCATCAAATCCCCATGCGAAAGCGTAGGAGGTAAGTCTTCTTGCAGTGCCCATAGCGGCAAGGAGACTAAACCAGTCCCTGCGAGCGCGATGCCAATCCCCCAAAGATCATTGATTCCAGCCTCCCCATATTCAGCCCGACGCCCTTCAATCGAATCAGGGTTATCATATTCAACCTGCGCATAGGCTTGTGGTGTAAAATCTACCAATAAGAAAAGGACAGTGACGATGAGAAAACAATAAGATGCATTTTTTTGCATGCGAATAATTTTATAGCATAATTTATAGGGTAAGTGACAAAGGTCTTGCCGACTAATTTTTCATCATTTTTTCAACATGAACACGTATCGGACTTTTTTTGCCATGAATGTCTTTGACTACACGCAAGATTTCCTTTTTTTCGTCTTTTGAAAAAGCCTGGGCTGCCTGCGGGGTGAGTATTTGTGTGAATAAGTTTTGAGGAAACGAAATCATTTGAGCAGCTCTAATAATGTGATTAGGTATAAGCTCAGCCCCTTTTTCAATAAGTACTTTAATCAGATCTATTGACTCAAGCTCAAAGGCGATCCAGATCAATCTTCGTTTGCCTTTTACAATTTTATAATAATAATTTTGCTGATTTACAATTTTATCGACCTCATCAAGGCGGAGCATCTGATCAATGGTATATTTTAAAGCATTGGTGGAAGGGTGCCCTACCGGAGTGGATAGGTATGTCTGCATAGCAAAAAAAAGACTGTTGAAGTCGTAATCATCAATGGGTTTTCCATTCGGGTACAGACGTTTGTCTTTGACGGTTTGAAGTAGTTCCACTTTACCGCTGGCAATAAGGAAAAGAAAGTTGTCTCGCCGATTATTAATCATTGTTGTTTGTAACAAGGTATGTCCATCCGCATTGATTATTTCATCAAAACTTTCTAGTTCTTGTACTTCTTCAAATTGTAAAACTTGTTCTAGCAAATCGACTTTGTTTTTTTGTGCTGCAATTTGATGAAGAGCCGTATTTCCCTTGACCATAGCAAACAGGTCAAAACCCTCTTTAGACGAAATTTTCTCAATTTGATTTGTGTTCTTTGCCAAGGCCAATGGTAACAGGTCATCCTTGGCAGCTACG
>JAGRMV010000190.1 GCA_020441045.1 Deltaproteobacteria bacterium
ATGCCGCGATATTTCTCTTGAATGACT
Source organism: Deltaproteobacteria bacterium (assembly GCA_020441045.1). GTDB lineage: Bacteria > Bdellovibrionota_G > JALEGL01 > JALEGL01 > JAGRMV01 > JAGRMV01. The sequence goes on from JAGRMV010000190.1 coordinate 28, forward strand.
TGATCAAATTCAAGGTTTTCATCGTGACCATAACCATAACGCCCACGAATCTGTTTGTGTGTATATTCGGTCAATCCTTCAACAAATCGATCTCCTAATGCTTTGATGATGATGGAAGTGTAATCATCACCCTGCTCTTCAAATATTTGGGCATAATCACGGACACCATGACATGTACAAACAAAAAGCCCCATATAATCTTGCGCGAAAGGGTGGATAAAGTCAGCTAGAGAATAATGGGGTGCTCCTGACGTTTTTACTTTTTGTTGCCGTAAAAATGAAAAGGTTTCTTGTTTTGTATGATTGTGATTATGCAGTGTAACATCATCTTGGCTACGCTCTGTAGAAAAAATACCAGTGACTGATTGTAACGTAAAACGATTTTCTTCGATGATGGTTGCCAGTATTTTTTGCATATCATCAAATAATTCTTGCGCTTTATCCTGATACTTTCCACTGGTAAGAATCTTTGGGTATTTGCCTTTCATGTCAAATGACCAAAAAAATGGTGTCCAATCAATCCATTGCGATACTTCTGTTAACGAAATATTTTTATCGATCCAAGTGCCTAGTTGCGGTTGATCTTCTTCAAGGTGTTGCCATGTTAGTTTTGGCGCTGATTTGACAGATTTTTCATACGTGGGGAGCGTTGTGCGTTGTTGTCGCTGGCTGAATTGCTGATTTTCGGATTGGTATATTTTTTCTATTTTTTCTAGGTAGGTATTTCTTTTTTCTGGGTTGAGTAAGGTTGCACAAACCTCGGTCACCATCGAAGCATCTGCAATATGGATTGCAATATTGTTATAGACTGGGTTGATTTTAACCGCTGTATGGGTTCTATTTGTGGTTGCCCCACCAATGAGTACAGGAATGTCGATACCAGCTTCGTTGAACATAGACATGTTTTTGATCATTTCATCTAAAGATGGTGTGATCAATCCACTTAAACCGATGATATCAGCATGGTTTTTTTGCGCTTGCTCGATGATTTCAGCTCCTGAGACCATAACCCCTAAATCAATGACGCGATAATTGTTGCATGACAAGACTGTACCGACAATATTTTTGCCAATATCATGGACATCGCCTTTAACAGTTGCAAGAACGATGGTGCCTTGCGCGTCTGTAGCATCTAAAGACTCCTTTTCCATGAATGGCTGTAGATAAGTGACGGCTTTTTTCATAACCCGAGCACTTTTGATTACCTGTGGTAAAAACATCTTGCCCTCACCAAAAAGTTGGCCGACGATTTTCATGCCATCCATCAGTGGGCCTTCAATAATAGATAATGGCGTATCAAAATGTTTTTGTGCCTCTTGCACATCTTCAATGATAAACTCTGTGATACCATGAACCATCGCATGAGAGATTCTTTTGGATAAATTTTCTTCTCTCCATACCTCCGTTGCATTGTTTTCTAGAGTGGAATTCATATTTATACTGTTTTTTTGTACATAATCTAATAGTTGATCAGTGGCATCACTTGATCGATCAAAAATGAGATCCTCAATTTTCGTACGTAGCAAGGGTTCAATGCTTTCAATCGGTGATATCGATCCAGCATTGACAATTGCCATATCTAACCCAGCTTCAATTGCATGATAGAGAAAAATAGAGTTAATTGCATTTCGCAAATACTCTAAGCCACGAAAAGAAAAAGATACATTGCTCAGCCCTCCAGAAATATAGGAACCAGGACATGCCTTTTTGATCAAAGAAATGCTATCAATAAAAGCTTTTCCATATGCATTGTGCTCGGCAATGCCCGTGCCGATAGAAAGAATGTTCGGGTCAAAAATAATATCAGCCGCAGAAAATCCAACTGTTTTTGTGAGTAAGTCATAGGAGCGTTGACAAATACGAACTTTATCTTCCGTTGTTACTGCTTGACCTTGTTCATCAAAGGCCATAACGACAACGGCTGCACCATAAGAAGAAATTTCAAATGCCTTGGCAAGAAAGTCCTGTTCACCTTCTTTAAGACTGATTGAATTTACAATGGATTTGCCCTGGATGTGCTCAAGACCTATGCGAATAATTTCCCATCTTGAACTATCAATCATAATGGGTACTTTTGAAATGTCAGGCTCAGATCCGATCAAGTTGAGGAAAGTTTTCATGGTCTTTTCACCATCTAACAAAGCATCATCCATGTTGATATCGATAATATGTGCGCCACGGTCGATTTGTTGTTTTGCGACGAGTATAGCTTCCTCAAACTTTTCTTGGGCAATGAGTTTTTTGAATTGAGCACTACCTGTGACATTGGTTCGCTCTCCAATAAAGGTAAAATCTGCTTTTTGATTGGAAGGTTGATAACACTCCAATCCGGTTACGACAAAGCGAGAATTAGTTTCGGGCAATATTCTGACGGGCTGATCATGCATGGATGCAGCAATGGCTTGGATGTGTTCTGGTGTGGTTCCACAACAGCCACCAACAATATTAAGCCAGCCCTTTTGCGCAAAATGTTGTAGTGTCTGCGCCATTGACGCTGGGGTTTCGTCGTAGCCTGTCGGAGAAAGCGGGTTAGGAAGTCCTGCATTTGGGTAACAAGAGACATGCGTATCAGCGATGTTAGACAGCGTTTCGATATAGGTTTTCATGTCTTGCGCTCCAAGTGCGCAATTAATACCTACGCTGATGGGTGAAGCATATGAAATGGAATGCCAAAATGCTTCGACGGTTTGTCCAGACAATGTTCGCCCCGAACGATCCGTAATGGTAACGGAGATCATCAAGGGTTTTCTCTCCTGCTTCGTTTGATTGAAATAATCGATATAAGCTTTGATGCCTGCTTTTAAGTTGAGTGTGTCAAAAACAGTCTCAATGAGAATAATGTCTACACCGTGTTCTACAAAGAGTTTGATCTGCTGAAAGTAAGCATCATAGATTGCTTGAAAACGTATGCTGCGAAGATCTGGTCGGTTGACGTCACCTGAAATACTCAAAGTTTTATTTGTTGGACCAATAGCACCAGCAATCCAGCAGGTTTGTTCGGGGTGATGCTGTAAAAATGTTTTTACCGCTTTTTGGGCAATGGCAACTGCTGCTATATTATAATCTGCAACATACGATTGCATTTGATAATCTTCTTGAGAAATACAGTTTGCATTAAAGGTATTGGTTTCAATGATGCGCGCTCCTGCCCGCAAAAAACGTGTGTGAATATCTTCAATGAGATCGGGCCTGGTTAGATTAAGCACTTCATTATTGCCAATCAGATCAACTGCATGATCCTTAAAAATTTTTCCTCGATAATCATTTTCGGTGAGTTTGTATTGTTGGATCATGGTACCCATTGCACCATCCATAATGACAATTTGGTTTTTTAAAGCAGATCGAAGATCTTTAGGAGTTGATGGCATAGAGTTATTGTTTTCTAAACCTTGACGGGTAATGATCTAAAAGTCGATCGAGTAAAATGTGCAATGGGGTTGCATCTTGCAGAATATAAAAATGCAAATGCGAATGACCTGCCTCAATAAGATCAACGCACTGATGAAATGCCCAATCGATGCCAATTTTTTTTTGTTTTTTTCCATCTTCGGTAGCAAACATCTGATTGGAAAATGCTTCTGGAATATCTACAAAAAAACGTGATGGGACCATCGATAATTGTGATGATTTGGTAAGTATTTTGATACCTGGAATCAGGGGCATCTGGGTGACTGCGTTGGCACGATTGACAAAATCGTGGAAGAATTGATTTTCAAAAAACATTTGCGAAATTCCATAC
>JAGRMV010000191.1 GCA_020441045.1 Deltaproteobacteria bacterium
CATCTTCTCGGTCATAGCAACGCTAATGTACCACGTTGGCATGAAATATGAATTAGAAAATAACCGTGAAAAAAACCATCTCTATTTCCAATTTACTGCATTTTTGTCATCATTTCTACGAATGGCTTAGCCCGAGTCAGTGCGAAATATGTTTACGATCGTCAACAGCGTGGGCGACACCGACCGTCTGTTTGAGGTGTTGGAGTATAGTATTTATTCCAGTGCCACCTGTCATGCTTCAGCCTCGAATTTATTTGATTAGTTTTGGAATATACCAAGGGTTTTGGCGTCAGCAGCTGGTCAAAGCAAAATTCAAGCAAGATATATTTGCCTACTTGATCCTAGAAAAAGCCCTTACAGCCACCCTAGACACATATCAAAACGTACTTCATGTCGACCACTTGATATCCATCCCCACACATCCTGTACGGACATTTGTCAGAGGAGGTAATATAATCAGTCATTTTGAACACAAAATTGCAACCCGTCTACGTACACCGACACTACATGATATTCTCAAGAAACGCTTCATCCGGCGTCAAAGCAAGCTTGAAGGCAAACTGGCTAGGCAAAAAAATATCAAGCATGCTTTTCGTGTAACCGAATCTATCGCGGGTACCAACCTTTTGCTTTTTGATGATGTCTGTACGACAGGTGCAACATTAAAAGCCGCCATAAAAGCGCTACAACAACAAAAACCGCAATCGATAACCTGCATAACACTGCTACGGAGCGCACTTGAAGTTTCGTCGACATTCAGATAAAACCCCAAAAACTATGATGCAACCGATTCACATTGGAAATATTGAGTACAACGGAAGCCTGTTTTTAGGTCCCATGGAAGGTATTACCGATGTGCCTTTTCGTAAACTTGCGCGCAAACACGGCTGCCATGTCACCTGTACGCAAATGATTCATGCTCAAGCCATTCTTTTTGCTTCTGACAAGCAGCGCGTTATTGAAACCACCAAAATGACCCGCGATGAAAAGCCGGTTGGATTTCAACTCTGTGGCAATGATCCGCAAATGGTCGGAACAGCAGCCAAATGGGCTCGAGATATGGGCGCAGATTTTATTGATCTGAATATGGGGTGCCCCGCCAAAAATGTCGTCAACAATGGTGGTGGTTCAGCTTTACTGCAAACTCCAGAACTGGCAGCACGCATTGTTGAATCGATCCAAGCCCAGGCCAAGCTTCCTACGACGGTGAAAGTGCGTGTTGGTTGGACAGATGATAGTAAAAACTATCTCACTGTCGGTAAAATGATGGAAGACGCGGGCGCTGCTTTGATTGCTGTGCATGCGCGGACACGGTCACAAAAGTATAAAGGCAAAGCCAACTGGCAGCTGGTCAAAGAACTCAAACAGCACCTCAATATACCAGTGATTGGCAATGGCGACATTGTCGCCCACAGTGACATTGCAAAACGTTTGCAAGAACACAAATTGGATGGCGTGATGATAGCGCGCGGCGCCCTAGGCAATCCGTGGATTTTCAGTGGTCACAAACCGTCGATCAAAGAAATTTACGAGACCATGCTCGAACACCTCGAAGATCACTTATCCTTTTATGGTAAGGAAGATCGATCTTACCGCACATTTCGCAAACACGTGGTATGGTACACCACTGGTCTTAAAGAAAGCGCCGCCTTCCGTGACCAAGCTTTCAAAGAGCGCGACACCTCTAAATTCGTCACACTCGTTCATGAATACTTCAAAAAAGCCATGAATGAGTATGGAGATTGATTGCAATAATCAATTATAGGACGAGGGTTCCGTATCTGAGGAACCATACGCATCATCAGAATAGTCTAATGCAAGGTTGTCAAATTTGGTGTATTTGCCTTGGAAAGATAGCTTGACCATACCAATCGGGCCATTTCGATGTTTGACCAAGTTGAATTCAGCAATACCAATATCGGGTGTGTCTTTGTTATAGACTTCATCACGATAGATGAAACCAACAATATCGGCATCCTGCTCAATCGCACCCGACTCCCGAAGATCAGCCAAAATAGGACGTTTATCTTGTCTGGCTTCGACGCCACGATTAAGCTGGGAAAGCGCAATCACAGGCACATGTAGTTCTTTGGCAATACCCTTCAATGCACGAGAAATACCCGAAATTTCTTGTTCGCGTGAATCGCCCTTTCCAGTCATAAGTTGTAAATAATCCACCACAATCAAACCCAAGCCTTGGGTCATTTTTAATCGCCGACATTTGGCACGCATTTCAAAAATATTAAGCTGAGGGGTATCGTCAATATAAATGGAAGCATTCGATAGACGATCGGCCGAATCGGTTAACCGCATCCATTCATCTTCATCAATAAACCCGGATCGCACTCGGGATGAATCAACCCGCGCATCCGAGCAGATCAACCTGGTGACCAATTGCTCGCGAGCCATTTCTAACGAGAAAAGCGCAACTGTTTCACCTTGTTCCAAGGCAATGTGCTCAGCAATGTTTAGACAGAAAGATGTTTTACCCATGGCAGGTCGCCCGGCAATAACAACCAGATCAGAAGCTTGCAAACCTGAGGTGATCTTGTCTAAATCTTTGAATCCGGTTGGTATACCCGTAATCAATTCTTTGCGTTCATAGTTTTTTTCAATTTGCGCAAAAGATTCCTTCACCACATCTTTGATCGGTGCCAGTGAAGCATTGTGCTGCGCCTCTGAAACACGAAAAATAGTTTTTTCAGCCTCATCCAAAAAATCACTAATCTCTGTACTCTCATTGTACCCTGTGGTGGCAATCTGAGTTGCAGCGTGAATGACTTCTCTTAAGATTGATTTATCCCGGACAATTTTAGCGTAATGCCCAATATTGGCCGCCGTCGGAACAGCATCAACAAGCTGTGCCAAATAAGAAACCCCGCCAATTTGCTCAAGCAAACCATTGGTTTTCATTTCGTTGGTCAGCGTGATCAAATCTGCAGGTTCATCTCGTTCAACCAAATCCAAAATTGACTGAAAAATCAACTGATGTGATTTGGTATAAAAATCTTTGGCTTTAAGCTCTTCAGAAACATTGAAGGCGGATTCGTTATCCAAAAGCATCCCCCCCAAAACCGACTTTTCAGCCTCTAGGTTTTGAGGAGGAACTTTTTTCATTGAATCCTGTGGCATAGAAGTTTACGCTTGGAGATCTTCCGCTTTCGTTTCAGTGGTTTCTTCTGTAACCGTAGCATCTTCTGCCTCTACATCAGCAGCTTTAACTTTGGGCTCAGGCTTTGGTGCTTCAACAAAGACTTGAGTCTCGTCTTGCTCTACAATGACCGTAATTGCAGCTTGAACACCACCATCTAATTTGATGCTAACCGTATAGTTGCCTAATTGTTTGATTGGCTCAGACAAAGCGATACCTTTACGATTGACTTCCACTTCCAACTGCTCAGCGACAGCTTTTTGGATATCCAATGTTGTGACAGAACCAAATAGCTTATTGGCTTTTGCAGTTTTACGAGCCAATACAACTTCCTGTCCATCCAACTGGCCACGAACACCTTCAGCAAGTTGTTTCGCTTTCTCAATCTTGCCTTCCATCATACGTTTTTGATGTTCAAAGGCTTTCATGTTCTGGCCATCAGCTATGACAGCTTTTTTCTTTGGCAAAAGGTAATTGCGGGCAAATCCTGGTCTAACATTGACGACTTCACCGACCATACCAACGTTATTGGTCGATTCTAATAGAATAACTTTCATCTCCAACTTCTCCTTATGATGATTTGCGTTCAGCGTACTTTTTCTCAGATTTTTCATA
>JAGRMV010000192.1 GCA_020441045.1 Deltaproteobacteria bacterium
CCTACTGTCAGCGAAATTGAAAGTCTACTCAAAGCAACCCTTGCCAATTTTGCCTCGGTACCCAACAACTTAACAGAAATTGATATGGAAGACCTGATCAAATCTGCAATGGGATTGACTTATGATGAGGCCAGACAAGCCTTTCAGGTTGCCTTTATTGGAAGAAAAGTTCTTGATCGTGAATGTATCAAATCTGTAATTGCGGAAAAATCAAAAGTTGTACGTAAAGATGGCGTACTGGAATACATCGATATCGATTTTAACATGGAAGAAATTGGTGGACTGGACAACCTAAAAGCATGGCTTGAAGCCCGGACCAAGTTCTTTAGTAAAGATGCTCGGCATTTTGGCATTTCGCCCCCGAAAGGTATTTTGCTTACTGGTATTTCAGGTTGCGGTAAATCATCTTGTGTTAAGGCCATCAGCCAATACTGGCGCCTGCCACTGATGCGATTGGATATGACCAAAGTATATGGCGGAACGCTAGGCAACCCTGAAGAAACCATGCGCAGAGCCCTACAAACGGTAGAAGCCGTTGCCCCGGTTATTTTATGGATTGAAGAAATCGAAAAAGGCGTTGCCGGCTTTACCCAAGGCGATGGTGGTGTGACCGCGCGGATTTTCTCTTCATTTTTAACCTGGATGCAAGAAAAAGAATCACTGGTTTTTGTTGCGGCTACCGCCAATGAAATCAATAAACTGCCTCCAGAGCTCTTACGCAAAGGTCGCTTTGATGAAATTTTCTTTACTGATCTGCCGACTGAGCCAGAGCGTACCGAAATTTTTAAGGTTCACATTCGAAAACGCAAACAAGATCCAAATACATTCAAGCTCGACCAATTGGCCAAAGCCACCAATGGCTTTTCTGGAGCAGAAATTGAGCAAGTGGTCGCAAGTGGTATGTACAAGGCGTTCAATGAAAAGCGAAAATTCAACGATCAGGACCTCTATGTTGAAATTTCCAAAACGGTCCCACTGGCCACAACCATGGCCGAGCAAATCAAGTCCATCAAACGCTGGGCCGATACCCGCGCAGTAAAAGCTTCGAAATAAATGTAGGTAAAATGGTAAAAAACGCCAACTTTACTTCTTTATGCAAAGTTGTGCTATAAGCCCTTATCTGATGCCATTGCCTTCGCACATTAAAAAATATTTGGTTTTGTCTTATGTAAGTCAGGCCTTTACTTTTGCGGTTCCACTTTTATCAGCACTTTTGGCTTCTAAAGATGATCTTTCATCAAGTCAGGTTGCGTTTTTGTTGATGGTGATTTATGCCATTGTCGGGGTATTACAGTTCTTTGTCGGTAAATTTTTTGATCAGGGGAAATATCTTTTTTCGTTATATGCTTCGTTTGTTGGCGTCTTGTTAGGCTTGAGCATCTTTATTGTGGCTTTCGACCAATTGCTTTGGTTTATCTTTGGCACAACTATCCTGCTTTTAGGGATAGGCATTTTAGCTACCGCCATCACCCGAGCCATTGAAGGGTCTGTTCCACTCACGTTTCGTGGACGAGTGGCAACGGTAAAATATTTGGTCCAAAATATTGGGTTTTGTACAGCAGCCATCATTGGGTTTTTCTTTTTGCAAGAACATCGCACTTTGCTTTTATCACTAGATCTACTGACCACCTTGTCTGTCATTGTTTTTCTGTTGGTACTTTTTAAAACCATGCTTCGAGTTGAAAACTTACCGTCAACTCGGCGCACACTTGCTTTTTCAGAAATTTGGTCGCTTTTTCGTGCACGGTGGCGGGTTTTTTTGGGGGCGCAATTGATCTTTATCGAAATTTTTTCTCACTCTGAAGTTCAACCCATTCTGTATGACAGGTTAGGTCTAGAAACGATTCGTTGGACAACTTTTATGTTTGTCTGCAATACAGCAACTGTGGTGTTGGTAACTAGCCTGATTACCAAATATGGTAAGGGCAAAAATATCAAAGCAATCAGTTTTATTGGCGCCTTGTTCTACGGTATCGGCCACGGTATGGTTCCGTATTTTTTACAACCCTGGGGGATTGCGATGACAACCGTCATCTCAGTCTTGGGCGAAATATTTTGGGTAGCACCGCTTGCCACTGTTGTTTATATGCAATTTAAAGATGATGATGTTGGTATGGCATCGGGGATCCGCATGACCATTCGTAGCTTCGCATTTGTTTTTAATCCTATCATTGCTTTTATTCTCTTCCGGTATATCCCTGATGTTCGGTTGGGTTTTGCACTGATCTATGGACTGATTCCCTTGCTGGGCTTTTGGCTGATTTTTTCTTCGCCTTACGTTGAGAATATCGAACTACAATAAGCTTTGCCTGTACACATTTATCAATATAACATTGTAAAAAACATTGAAAAAAATCAAGGTTGCAGTAATTTTTACACATGAAAAACATAAATCTATGCTGTTTTCTTCTTATTTTGCTAAGCACTCCCTATACCCTAGCGTCCGCTGCATCGACAAAATCCGGTATAGATCAAAGTTTTATTGATACTTCAGTTCGCCCACAAGATGATTTTTTCCGCTATGTCAATGGCAAATGGCTAAAAGAATTTGTCATTCCTGCGGATAAATCCAATTATGGATCTTTTACCAAACTCATCGATGAATCTGAAAAGCATATACATACGATTATTCGTGACGCGCAACAAGCTAAAGCAGAAATGGGTTCTGATAAGCAGCGCATAGGGGATTTATTTCAAAGCTTTATGGATAACAAAACCATTGAAAAAAAAGGCATCACACCTTTAAAAAATGAATTTGCGCGCATTGATGCAATCCAAGATCTCAAAACGCTGTCGGCTTATATTGCGCATGCACAAATATTGACCACTGCCCCATTTAATATCTATGTTCAGGTGGATGAAAAAAATCCAAACCAATACATCACATACCTTTATCAAGCTGGACTGGGTTTACCTGATCGAGAATATTATCTGCAACAAGATCAAAAAAGTTTAGACATTAAGGAAGCTTATCTTACCCACATCGAAAAAATGCTTACCCTTGCTGGGGTCACTCATGTCAAAACCGCAAGTGCTCGTATATTCGCGATTGAAAGTGCGCTTGCCAAAATTCAATGGAGTAAAGAACAGCGCCGTGACAGTATCAAAACATATAACTTAACGTCGACCAAGGCCCTGCAAAAACAATTATCAAATTTGGATTGGGAAACCTGGGTCAATGCTTCCGGTCTAAACAATATCAAACATATTGTTGTCTCTGTGCCAAGCTATGTCATAGCGCTCAATGGTCTTTTCCAATCGATTGGCATTGACGATTGGAAAATATATTTTCGATGGAAGCTCATCAGTACAGCGGCGCCTTATTTAAGCAGTGCATTTGTCAAAGAAAATTTCGCTTTCTATCAAACCATTCTCGCTGGGGTCCCAGAAAATCAACCACGCTGGAAACGAGGCGTGCTTTTGGTCAACTATACTTTTGGTGAGCTGGTTGGTAAGATTTATGTAGAAAAGCATTTTTCAGAAGATGCGAAAAAATATATGCAAGATATGGTTGAAAACCTTCGGCAAGCCTATCAGAAAAGCATGCATGAACTTACCTGGATGACACCCAAAACAAAAAACAAGGCTCTGCAAAAACTTGCTAAGTTTACTCCAAAAATTGGGTACCCTGATAAATTTCGTGATTATGCTGGCCTGGCCATCACAAAAGATGATTTATACGGCAATATCGTTGCAATTTCACAATATGAATCAAAATACAACTTGGATAAACTTGGGAAAAAAG
>JAGRMV010000193.1 GCA_020441045.1 Deltaproteobacteria bacterium
TCACGTTTATGCATTAATAAGCGGATATTACGAATAGGTTCATGCTGATTGAACGTGCCGGCTTGTTCGTAAGGCGCGATATGAACACCAAGAAGGAACATTTCGCCTTTTTTAATCGATACATACCCTTCTTTTAATGAAACTTGGCTTGCGCGAATGGATTTGACTTCAGAGCCTCGTAATTCAAGTCCGGCTTCAAAAGTTTCATCGATACTGTATTTGAAACGTGCCTGTCGATTATCAATGGTTGGGTGATCGTTCTTTGTTTTCTTCTTATGCATATTAAAATTCCACAGTCTTTATTATCATAGGTATAGGTGGGGCGGATAGGTTTCTTTTATGATCGAAAATGAATGTCATATTGTAAGGTGCCTAGGTAGGTCTATGTAAAGCTCAACCATGTCAATTGTTTATTAAGGAGAGGTTTGCGTTCTTTGTCATTGAAGAAATAGAACATTCTAGCGCCATACTGATCTTGATGATATAAGCTTGCACGTTATATGATCCACTTAAAGTTTACAAGTGGTGTAAGTGATCAAACCAAGGATATGTCCCATGCTCACATATGAAAAAGCAGGTGTTTCAATTGAAAAAGGTAACCAGTTGGTACAGGCCATTGGTGCTATGACCAAAGGCATGCGCAAAGTGCGTGGAGGTGGATCGGTCGGCGGTTTTGCCGCAGTCGCGGATTTCCCAAAAGGATATAAACATCCACAAATGGTACTTGCCACAGATGGTGTTGGTACCAAAATTTTGATTTGTAAAGAAGTGGGAAAGTACGACACAGTTGGTATTGATCTGGTGGCCATGTCGGTCAATGATATTCTCACCATGGGCGCTGAGCCGTATTTATTTTTAGATTATTATGCTACCAGTAAGCTTGATCTGAAGGTTTCCAAGGATATCATCAAAGGTATTGTCAAAGGATGTAATCAATCAAATGTTGCCCTGGTTGGTGGAGAAACAGCAGAAATGCCTGGCGTTTATACACCTGGTGATTTTGACCTGGCTGGTTTTTGTGTTGGTGTGCTTGAAAAAGGTCAAAGCGTGACAGGGGCAAATGTAAAAGCTGGGGATGTTGTGATTGGCCTACCGTCCAATGGTGTCCATTCGAATGGATATTCATTGGTCCGCAAGGTGCTTGCAAGCAATAAGATCCAGTTTTCGGATATGTTTGCGACCAGCAAGCAAACGTGGGGACAAATTTTGCTTAAGCCCACCAAAATATACGTCGAAGAGGTAATGCCATTGATCCAAAATAAAGAAGTCAAAGCTATGGCACATATTACCGGAGGTGGGTTACCAGAGAATTTGGTTCGTGTACTGCCGGATGGGATGGCAGTACACATTGATGCCAAAACCTGGAGCGTCCCGAAAGTGTTTACTGAACTACAAAGATTGGGGGATATACCAAAACAGGATATGTACAAAACGTTTAATATGGGGATTGGGTTTGTCTTGGTTGTAAGTGCAAAAAAAGCAAAGAAAATTCTCAGTGGTCTAAAGGGCGCAAAAGCAATCGATCAGGTGCATCCGTCGAAACAAAGGCGACCTGAAGTCGTGATCAGTGATTGAGATGTGGTCAATAGGGTATCGATCCCGAATTTTCAGCTGACAAGCAAATCCAAAAAACAAAGAGGTCAATAGTTTTAGGGGAATGAATCAATCGTGCAGGGTAAGGACAAAAGCCAAAGCTGTAAGGTGCAAATGCCTTTTTTGATTGCTTTAATTGTTTTGCTCAGCTCTTGGATCGCGACCACGGTAAGTGATCAGACCATGGCTTGGATCATACGGAGAGACGCCAACAGTGACAGTATCGCCAAGGATGACGCGAATATGTCGTTTACGCAATTTTCCAGCCAAACGTGCGTTGAGTTTCATCCCATTGGGCCCCTCAACCAAAAAGTGTCCTCCTGCGAGAACTTCAACGACTTTGCCTTCAATGTATACTAAATCTTCTTTTGCCAACGTTTATTCCTTTTTTTATGCGAGGCTTTTGCCACGTGTGTATGTTTGTTGTCACAAACAATCCAACATGCAATAATTCAATTTGAGAAAGAACGCAAGTGTCGAAAAAGAAAAAGAAAAATTCAGCGCAGCCTGCTCAAAAGGTTTGGAAAATGCCAATGATGGTGGTTTTTTTGGTTTTGGTGATGGTGTTGTCATACCAATTGGGTGTGCAGCGTGGACAAAGTATGGCCATGCAAGGGTATCAGGCACTGCAATTGGCCAATAAAGAGGCAAAAGTGGAAAAACTAACTTTTTTTGATACGCTGCACGCGCCAATCGAAAACAAAGGTTTGTCAGTTCAGAAAAAAAATACGGCATCAGTCGTGCATGTTTTGCCAAAAATTGATGACGTACCAGTTGCGGTAGAAAAACAAAAAACAATACCCCTATCTGAATCAAATACGCCGCCACCTGCACAAGCAACAGTAGCAGCTGTAGAGGAGAAAGTTGCAGCGCCAAACAAAAAAGATACGCAAATATCCAAGAAAAACGACGAGAACGATCCACAAAGCCATCTATCGATTCAGGAGCGCAAAGAAATGCCTTGGGCGGTGCAAGTAGGGGCGTTTCAAGATGGAATGAAGGCCGTATTATTACGTAAAGAGTTAGAGAAAAAAGGCTTTGGCGCTTATACGCTGACTGTGCGGCATGAGAATTTGGAGATTTATCGGGTATTGGTAGCTGCTACAACCCAAGAAGGCTCAGAAAAAATCAATGCAGAGCTACAAAAAGATGGTTATTCTACCTCGTTTGTGATGAAAAGGTAGTGTCAGGATATGGATCAAATGCAGCTCAATGATACCTTTCATATCTTGCCCGTCACGGCATTGCCCCATGACAATCAAGCAATAAAACACGTTATAATACAAGCTGGGAATTACATGTTACAATCATTGCTAACTATCGGAAATTTTTCAAAAAACCCAGATGCTGCGAGTGGTTTTTCTAAGCCGTTTGACACGCAAATGCCATGGCAAGTTTTGCCTGATGATATTGAATATGTGTTGCCAGGTGTTGTGCTGCCTGTTTATGCAGAAAAATGTTGGAAAAGGTTCGTTTCTTCAGCGCAGGCTAGATCTGTTCAAGCGGCGTATTTGACTGCCTGGAAGTCAACTATCAAGCAAGCAAATCCAAGGAAAAAAACTAGAACGGGAGCAAAAACACATGATTTCTCTTGAAGTAAACCTCTCACATCACCATAGTATGCTCTGTGCATTACAGAGTCCTTTTTCTAGAGTTCATGATCTAACTATTTGGAAAGATTCAAATAATTCAAAAACAATAGAGACGATGGCCAGGCAGCAAAAGGTACGTGTGCGTAGAGAAAATGGCAAGCGCGCGAGCAGCGAGATGGAGATGCGTATTTCCTGGGATTTGTTTGAAAAGTGGAAAGAGTACCGTCAAGCTTGTGGCGTAAAAGATGTGGAATTGGTTTTGTTTTTAGATCATCTGCATGATCCTCAAAATGTCGGCAATATTGTTCGAACGGCGCGTTTTTTTGGTGCGTCTGCGGTTGTGATTCCGAAGACGCGATCGGTGAAAATCGGTGATACGATCATTCGCACTTCAACCGGGGCAGCTTTATCACTTCCGATCATTTATTGTTCAAACTTGGTGCGTGCGATGGAATCTTTTCAAGAAGAGGGGGCGTATATCTGGGGATTGGATGCCAATGCCCAGCACGTATTGGCAACCGAAGAGCCGGTCAATAAAA
>JAGRMV010000194.1 GCA_020441045.1 Deltaproteobacteria bacterium
TGATTGGAAAAAATTTCGTTCCAATAGTCTTTATTTTATGGGCATTCGCAGTTTGAACCTGTTGAAACATCACCTTGATACGTTGGTGATTGGTTATTATTTGAGCTTTCGTGAAATAGCTTTGTATTCTGTTGTTATTGAAATATCAACAGTCATTCGAAAAGTGCGTATGGGTCTAGAACCCATGTTAATGCCCTATATCAAAAAAGTTGGCTATCATACCAAACGATACGGGGATGAGGTTAGAAGTTTATTATACTTTATGTCCATGTGTAGTTTGATTTTGGTACTGGGTCTTTGTTTTTATGCGGATTTTTGGTTTCAACTCTTTGGATCTAGTTTTAAAGCAGATTCGTGGGTGTTAATATTTTTGGCCCTGAGCCAATATATGTTTGCTGTATTTGGCGTACTGGAAATTGCTCTTTATATGTATGGAGAGTCGCGAGCTGCATTTGAACAGAATGTATTGATGTTAGTTTTGAATTTGGTGTTTACATTGCTCCTGATCCATCCTTACGGTATTTATGGTGCTGCATTTTCTACATTGTTGGCGACAATTATTACTTCGATGGTGACGCTAAAAAGACATCATACAGTGACCCAAATACATGTCTTTGATCTTACATTTTTTGGTCATGTGTTATTGGCGATAGGGGCTATAGGTTTTTATAAAACAATGCATATATCTAGCAACAAAGGGATCATCTCCCATACCTATGCAATATTTTTTATTGGTTTGTTTGTTTATGGGTTTTATAAACGAGTCATGTTGCAGCGGAAGGCGTGAGTGAGTCAAATGAGTGTGCGCGTATGAAAATTGCCTATATATCCGATCAAGCATTTCCTGTTGAGAAAGCTGACGCAGAGCAGGTCATGAACAATTATAATGCGCTTGTTAAAGCAGGTCTTCAAATTGAGCTGATTATTCCAGATGGGTGGAACCAGCGCAAATCTCATGGTAAAAAAAATCAGGAAAATTATATCAAAGATTTTTATAAAATTGCAAAGGATGTATCCATTGTGCAACTCTCACACATGCCTTTTACACGTTGGCGACTTGAAAAATTTACGCATCCTTTTTTCGCAATGTTTTATGCTTGGCGAAAAAAATTCGATGTTGTTTATACCAGAAATTTGCCGATGGCATTGATCGCATCTTTTTTTAATACCCAACTTTTATATGAGACCTATAAAATAGAAAATAAAAATAAACTACTTCGGTTTATTCTCTTGAGAGCTTTGAAAAAAAATAAACTCCTGGGCGTAATTACCCACTCGCATCTTTCCAAACAAAGTATCGTGAACTTGGGGATTGAAGAAAAAAAGGTATTGGTTGCACATAACGGTTTTAATCCAGAGGTGTTTCGGCCACATTTGTCAAAACATGAAGCAAGAGAAAAGCTTAATATTTCACCAGAAATAAAAATTATTACATACGCGGGTAGGATTGGCTATCAAAAAGGTCTTGAACAAATATTTGCAATAGCAGAGCACCTCGACCATACATTTTGGATGATCGGAAAAGTTCATCCGGAGTACGAGAATTGGCTGAAGCAACAAAAAGAAAAGTATACTTTGCGTAATGTTATATTTATTCCGTATTTGACTGGGGATGTTTATGCGCAGCATCTTATGGCTTCTGATATCCTGCTGATTCCACCATCAGATGAAGCATTGAAAGCAGGTTTTACGGTGCTTCCCATTAAAACCTTTAGTTACATGGCATGTGGGAGACCCATCCTTGCGCCAAGACAGAAAGATGTTTGTGAAGTTCTTTCAGAAAAAAACGCCTTCCTTGTTGATATTGGTAATCAAGATAGCTTGGTTTCATGTATATCTAAGATTATAAATTTTCCTGAGGAGGCGGAAAAGGTTGCAAAACAAGCTCTATTTGACTCAGATGCATTTTCTTGGGATGCCAGAGCAAAGAAAATTACTCATTTTTTGCGAGAGGATCAATCTGATCGAAGTTGACGCTCGATCAGATTCTGTTAGGTTTTGCCATGGTTTAAAATTTGAAAAAATAAGATGGAAAAGCAAGAAGTTACTACAGATATTTTAGTTATCGGTTCTGGTCTAGCCGGTTGTATGGCATCCTATAAATTAGCTACAAAAGGTAAGAGTGTGATTGTGTTAGAGCAGGGGCCGCAACTCGACCCAAAGCAGATCGATGAAATTTTTGACAAACAAACGTTTAACAATTCTACTTCAGTATCTTTAGTTGAAGTTGAAAAACTTCAAGATGGTAAAAGAAGCACCCGCTATCTTCCTGCTAATGTTGGGGGGCAAGCCAATTTTTATGCAGCTGTTTCTTTGCGTATGCGAAAACAAGAGTTTGATAAATGGCCAATTAACTATGATGATGTTGAAAAATACTATAGCGAAGCTGAAAAATTATTACACGTCAATGGTAATTGTCAGGATGATCCATATGACCCTCCTCGCTCTGAAGCTTTAAAAAATCTGGATGGAGTAGAAATGGGGCCATGTGCGAAGCTGCTGAAAAATGCTGCGCAAAAGTGTGGCATGCATCCATTTTCTCATCCTATTGCCATTGATTTTCATGCAGGTTGCAAGAGGTGTTTTGTGTGTAATCAACGTTTGTGCCCATTTGGAGCAAAATTTGCTCCATTAAGATTTTACGAAAAAAACCATTCTCTACCAATTGATGTGAGACCACATCATAAAGCAGTTGAAATTCAGTTTGATGTTCAGAATGATTGTAAAAAAGTAACGGGTGTGAAGGTGTATAATATTCAAACCAAACAATATATTATATTTAAAGCCGAAAAATATATTATTGCATCTGGAGCTATCCAAACCCCTATTTTGCTAATGAAATCAGGTTTAGATAAGTCTCTCCCACTGATTGGGAAAAACCTTATGGTCCATTCTTTGGGTTTGGTTTTGGGTTTTTTTCCGTTTGCGATTAATAAAGCAAAAGATTTTGAAAAATGGATATCAATCACGGATTTTTATTTTGATGATGATAACAATGTACAAGGGACCATACAGCAGAATGAAATTATGGCGCCTATGTATGTTCTTGAGAAAACACCCCGCTGGACCCATTTTTTCATCAAAAAATTTTACTATAATATTTCTCAATTTTTGGTGATTGCGCAAGATGACGCATTGGTTGAAAACCAGGTGCGTTTAACAGGTGATGATAAAATTCAGGTAATCCAAAATTCAACAGCAGATGATATCAAACGAAAAAAATTATTGATAAAAAAAGCCAAAAAGGTCCTGCACAAGGCAGGTGCATGGCTGACTTTGTCGTTCGGGGGGTTATCAGTTTACCATGCTTGTGGAACCTGTAAGATGGGAAAAGATAAAGTTGATTCTGTAGTAGATGCAAAAGGGAAAGTGTGGGATACGGAAAATTTATACGTCGCGGATGCTTCTATTATGCCTACTTCAAGTGGGGTAAATCCGAGCCTTACGATAGCTGCAAATGCACTTCGGATTGCAGATTATGTCTGTCATGAATGATCAAGTAAGAAAAAATGTTTGTATTGTAGGGTGTGGTCATATTGCGAGCAGGCACGCAAAGTTGTTGCGCCAGCAAGTGAATTTATTTTTTTGTTCTAGAGATATAAAAAAGGCGCAAAAATATAGCAATCTGTATAACGGGCATGGTATCTATTCTGATTTTAAGGATGTAATATCTGATCCGGAAATAGATGCAGTT
>JAGRMV010000195.1 GCA_020441045.1 Deltaproteobacteria bacterium
TACATGCTTGCCCCAAATTGTTTATTGAGCTCACAATCAAAACTATAAACCATGGCAACATCCCGCGCCTGCGCCGTTAGGCTTACAAATATAAAAAACAATGACAAAAAATATCGCAAAAATTTCCCCCCCAAGAAAAACATCAATAGCATAACATTATAACGCAATGTGCAGTGAATCACAAGGTGCCAGGGGTGCCTGGCACCCCTGGCACCACAGAAAAACTCGATTTGATGCGTGACGGATTGTTTTTTTCATTGCATAATATAGATTGGAATTTTGCATGCTGATGGGACTTCGATATAAACTGTTGATATTACTGTTTTTTTTGCCAGTAGTTGCAAACGCGCAATTGGGGAATTTTGTGAACCCTGGACCCTTGTCCAATCCACATAAAAGCCTCGACGGACTCAAAAATTGCACGAAATGTCATAGTGCTTCACAAGGACTTCCTGATCAAAAATGTCTCGATTGCCATACGGAAATCAATGAGCGTATGCAGGCCAAAAAAGGTTATCATGCCCGCGTTCAGGGCGATTGTGTCAGCTGTCATAGTGAACATAAGGGCAGAGACTATGATCTAACAGGACTTTCTCGTTTGCAGTTTGACCATACCGATACAGGTTGGCCACTCACCGGTGCCCACCGCCAGCAAGACTGTAAAGACTGCCACAAGCAAAAACGCCCCAATAGCGATCGACCTACCTACCTTGGCAATGATTCTAGATGCATCAGTTGTCATACCAACATCCACAAAAGTCAAAAGGGCGCATTTAAAACTTGCCAAAACTGCCATGGTACCCGCAATTGGCAACCACGCGAGAAATTAAACTTTAATCACAATAGCCAAACCAAATTCAAACTAGATGGCGCGCATATAGAAGTCGGTTGTTTTGACTGCCATAAAAACAAAACATGGGCTCCGCTTCCTCATCAAGAATGTTCCAATTGTCATGCCGATCCTCACAATGGTTCGTTTGGCAGCAAATGTTCTGATTGCCATAGCACATCTGCTGGATGGGCCAACTCCGGTGTTAAAGTCCCTACAGGGACTGCTGTAAAAGCAAGTGGCACAAGCAGTTCTTTTGATCATGATAAAACCCGCTTTCCATTACAAGGCAAACACCGCGCGGTTTCATGTAAAACCTGTCATGGTGCCAAAATTGGGAAAATGCCAACAGCCAAATTTGCGGACTGTGATGGCTGTCACACTTCCCCCCATAAAGATCAGTTTCAAAAAATCTGGAAAAAGAAAGCCTGTCAAACCTGTCACTCAACCTATGGTTATAAGAATTTAAATAAATTCAAGCACAACCGCGATGCCAGATATCAGCTTTTAGGACAGCATACCAAAGTTGCATGCAGTAGCTGTCATCCCAATGGCAGGTACCGCTGGCTTGCTTCAACACCCGATTGTGATGTCTGTCATAAAGACCCGCACCGCGGTAAATATGAGCCACAAAAGTGTTCGAGCTGTCATAACTTTGACGGATTTTCGAGCAAGAAATTTGACCATAGCAAGACGCGATTCCCCCTGGTCGGTAAACATAAGGCCGTGGCTTGTAAAAGCTGTCACGGCGGGGGTACCTATAAAGGTCTAACTACCGACTGCAAAGATTGTCATAACGACTACCATCAAGGCCAATTGGGCAATGAATGTGTACGTTGTCACGCGCCTATTGCCTTTAATGATATTGCTTTTGACCACAACACCGGAGCTCGTTTTCGCCTCGATGGTAAGCACCTTGAAAACACCTGTAACCAATGTCATTGGGGTGGAAAATATAAGTTTGAAGCATTAAATTGTTCAACTTGCCATGCCGATGTCCACAATGGCACGCATGGCAAGGAATGCGACCGCTGCCATACAACCAGTGGCTTTGAAATGAAAGATGGCTTTCATGAATTTGGTGAGTACACCCTCAAAGGGGTGCATAACCAGCTTGAATGCAGCACATGTCACAATCCTAAACAACCCGTTCGAGCTCATCCGATGCAGTGCTCAAGCTGTCACCAAGATCCGCATATGGGATCATTGTCAAACAGCTGCTATGAATGTCATTCACAAATTTCTTGGAACCCGGCCACCTTCATGCACAACCAAACCGGTTTTGACTTAACTGGCGCGCATCGTTTCTTAGATTGTGCCGATTGCCATAAAAATCGCGTCTTTGGTGGGATGCCAACTGAATGCGTGTTTTGTCATTTCAAAGATTTTGATGCAACCGCCCCGCAACATATCAACGCCCCGACCACTTGCGAATCTTGTCATTTTACTTTTGGATTTAGGCCAACCAAATGAACAGGCGCTTATGGACATATGTATTTGTTTCGCTGTTTTTGCCGCTACAAGTATGGGCCAAAATCAACAACGATCAACAAGTCAACGGTAGTTTGGAAACGGGATTCTGGTATGTCGCCAACGATGTTTCAGCTTTTGCAGAGGACGGCGCCTCTTATACCTCACAAGACAACTATGGCGAAACCTATGTACAAGACAGCTACATGCTATTTCATGCCCGCTTGAAACTCGACACCGGAAAAAAAAGAGATCCGTTTCGCTTTCATACCCAAACCCGCTTTTTATATAATCTAAAAGATCGCAATTATACTTTGGGTATCAACGAGCGCTATCGTTACCAATTCAATGAGCTCAATGTTGAACTCAATGAGGCCATTGGCAAATCCCAAATTTTTTTGGGCCGCAAAACCAACTATCAGGTCGGTGGGATTGGGGTTGATGGTCTGACCATGATTTTTAATCCGAAGGAGACATTCGATATTGGTTTGTATGCTGGGCTCGGTGTCGATCCACGTCAGTTTACTGGTTATATCGGACCTAATTATAGAGAGAATCCGATCAACCCTGATTTTTTAACCGGCGGGTTATTTACCTCTGTCCGAGTACAAAAATTGACCATCGATTTTGCCGTCAACTCGTTATTTCATGAATTTTCCTTGGATCGACTCAATGTTTTCACGCAGTGGATGGCGCAGCTCCATGAAAAATGGAATTTTTCGGGTTTGCTTGATGTAGGCGCCGCCGGCGATACAGGACTGGTGCAAGCACAGGCCTTTGTCCATACCAAGGTCACAGCCAAAATCACCAACCAACTTGGTTATCACCGATATCGATCCGTATTTTTTGATCAATCCGATGCATCGGGTATTCCGGTTCCTGCCAGTATCAATCCCAATTTTAGTTTAGGCGATGCGGTCAATACCACCTATTACCAAACCTTTTCCAATCATACGAAATTCAAATTGGAAAAAAATTATTTCTTTACCCGTGTGAGTTTTTCCAAGCGCGCTTTTGATGATTTAAAGCGGAAAACGTTTAGCATTGGTTATCGCGACCCCCATATCCGTGATAGTGCCTTTAGTGCAACGCTAAAAACAACACTTATCGATAACTACAAAAGCTATCATGCCATCACCGATTTGATGGTTGGCATGGACATTATTGAGCAGAGACTAGAATTTGAAATTGGAGGCAGCATCAGTCACAATCAGCGGCAGGCCTATCAAAATTTTGTTGCTGTCGATGGCCAATTCGAAACCGAGCAAGAATCGGTTTTACGCGCCAATATGATTTTTCAGCCAACGCTTAAAATGGCATGGTACATCCAATACCGCTTGTACAACCAAGTTGATGCCGTGAACAATGACC
>JAGRMV010000196.1 GCA_020441045.1 Deltaproteobacteria bacterium
CAATGCATTAAAAATAACAAGCGGAGCAATCACCACTACAAACCGGGGGTTGATTTTGTCAAATCTATAAATTGATGAACTATGAAGCTGTGCTAACAATTGAACAATGGGGATAGCGAGTACTGCCAACCAAAAAACAGATATATGTTTTCTTCTTATTAGAAAAATGCCCCCTATGACCGAAAAAACAAATAAGAAAAATTCAACTGAAAAGAACTGCACCAAAACCCTTTTCATAAATTGAACGTTCTCAAAAAGCGTAAAAATAGCCGGATCCCTTCCCTCACCGGCAATCCCTCCTGAAATATAAAGATTCCAGAAAAGCATAAGAACTGTCGGGACACTCGATATAAAAAGAGCGGTAAAACGAGAGAGTATTGATGGCTTTCTATAGTGAAGGGCCAAGTACAGACATCCTAAATACCATGCTACATATCCCCCGATATATCTCTGAAGGGGAAGAAGTGCGATTGAACAAAGAAAAAGCAGGTCATACCTAGTAAACAGATTTTTAGGTGCATTACCGATCATATGGATCAATGAGAATCCACATAAAAAAAGCAGAAGTGAATACCCAAGTTCCGTCCACACATGTGAAAATATTTCGAATACTGTAGGATTTCTTATGATAAGTATAAAAAATAAAAAGGCCAGAGTAACTGATCTAAAATATTTACGTGCAGCTAAAAGAAAGCCAATAAAAACCAAACAAACATAAATAAATTGAACATTTTTGAACGTAAAACCAAAAAAACGAATGAAAGCCAGACACCAACTATATAAAGGAGCATACCTCGGATTTCGCGCCAAAAATCCTTGGGAGCTATAATCCGCTAGCATGAGATACCATTCACTATCGCCAGTATAAACAAAACCTCTAGCTCGCATAAATGCTGCAATTAGAATCCCCGGAAAAAGCAACACCAATAGCATCAGGAAAGATTTTGAGAATATCAAATTTTTAAATTTCTCAATAAATGAAGATAAAAAAGGCTTTGGAGAGCTCAATGTCATGATAGATAATGCCCTTACCAGATTAACCTACTTTGTACATGAAATTCCTGGTTTAGATAGGCCCGAAGGGCTAGACCAAATTTTAGCTCCAAAACAAGAGCCTCACTTCAACTCGTTTTACTTAAATACTTGCGGGGGCCCTTACCAGAATCCTGATTATTTGCGTGATACATTAGAGTAACTTTTAAGACGCAGCTTTGATGGATGTAAAGTACAGAGAACATTCGTAGATGTTCTCACTCATTATGCAGGGTACATTGAATTCATTTTGTCAATTTGGAATTCAGGGGCTGTGTTTCTGGCGTAAGTCATCAGGGTAGAAAAGCCGGATAGAGTGGAATCCCGAGCCCTAGCAAGCGCCGCCTAGGTGCTCGCCGTAGGCGAAAACCAATTGAAATGGGGGCTGTACCAGATAACATCCTTTTAGTTATCTGGTACAGCCCCAAAAAGTGTATTGTTATGTTTATGGGTCGTGTGCGGTTTTGCATCGCATGTCTTGGCCCAAGAAATAGAAAGAAATTTGGGAGCACCGCAAAAACGCTTTGGCATGATGTGTTTGGCCATGTGTTTTTTGTTAATGAAAACAATTGGGATGTTTGGGAGCATCCAGACAGCTTTGGGCAAACCTCTCCACAGTTTTGCAAATTTTTCGAGGAGCCAGAACGCAAGAAACCAGTTGAAGGAGAGGTTGTCTATTACCTCGAACGAGATGCTGATGGTGCGGTATTATCAGGACATCAAAACCGTTGCATGATGGCAACGCCGTATATTGTATTTGACCGGCCCACGCCTGTAAATCAAACAAGTTGTCGAGCCAAGGTTAAAAACGGACTTTTCCTGCGCGCGCTTTTACCTTTTGTGAATACGGGGGAGTGTTCCAAAGAGCGGCCGATTTTATTGGCTGAACTTTGTTACAGGCAGCAAGCTTTTCAGGGGAAAACCTCTGAAGGCGATAATGTGGTAGATTGGTCGACAAACAACCCAAGTGGCGTCGTGGGGTGTTATAGCGAAGATGAATTTATAAGCATCTATAGTATTGTCAAACCAAACCAGATCATTCATGAAGAAATTATATCGCATTTGCCGAGATAAAAAGCAGGTCAAAGCATAGGATTGTGTAAGTAAAATCAAGCTCTTTGTGCATACAATAGTGACCTCGCACGCCTATACGGCGACTTTGACTTATTGAGTTATCCTATGGTACGGGTATAGCATCAATCGTACAAGAGGAGAGACGTAATATGAAGACGTGCAGTTATCGATTTTTATGGGTTGTCGTGTTTTGCTTTGTGCAAAACGTCTGGTCGGAACAGATGGAGTGCCAATACTCTCTGCTGTGATTGATTCTGTTGCCATACGAGGTCCTTGCCCTTTCTTGATAAGAAAAAATACATAAAAGTCCTGTTTATTGAAGTAAATAGTGGCAGAAAAAGATCGAAAATGGCAAAGCTTGACCAGTATAAAGATAAAGTCCCTTGCAGATGTTTTTGGTTAAGGGTCGGTTGCAAGGATGCAGGTTTTTGTACTTGTATTTGGCGAGAGAACTTGCGAAAACCCCTTTTCTTATTGAAGAATAAGACGCATGTGTTTTTTAAAGAGCATGTAATCAATCCAGGATTCAGCTGGCGTAAGTCATCAGGGTAGAAAAGCCGGGTAGAGTGGAATCTCGAGCCCTATCATGCGCCTCTTAGGTGCTCGCTGGAGGCGAAAAACAATTGAAATGTACTTCGCATATGTGGTTTAAACTTCTTATTCTTGTTGCTGGAGATCGGGGTAAAAAGTCTAATTATGGGGCTGGCGTAGATTAGCAGGAGTGTTAGTTTATGGAAGTGAGTATAAGTCGTTTAGTCTTGTTTGTAGAAAAAAAGCAATCAAGCAGTTGAATCTGAACTAGGATTGGCGGTTGACCCCGAAACAGATACATTAACGCACGTCAATGGACATGAAGGACCACAATGGTTCGTGAAGATTTCATCGATGAGATATTACATAACCAAATTCTTCCTTAACCGGCCAATAATTCTGGGACATGTACATAAAACTGCATGATAACTCACAACATCACAATCCTGTCGACTGTTGTTGAAAACAAGCTTCGGGCAATACATTTATTTCGTCCAAGGACATAACTCTATCTACGCTTAAATAAAGCCAAACCTTCTTTACCCTCGAACACACTCAGTAGTTCAAACTCGCTTTGAAGTTCTTCTCTCCAACTTTCCCACTCCTTAAAATTAGCTATTCGAGGAACGGTCAACAAGATATAGTTCAAATCTTTAACATGCTCGTCCTTTGGGCTCTCTACATAAACAAAAGATGGGCTTTGTTTATGTAAACAGCGAGGCGAATACGTTAGTCGATCCACGATAAGCCTAGAAGAAATACGGTAGTTTTGGCAAAAATTAAAAGGAATAACTAAGGGGTCCATCATAACACTTGCAGAATATCTTGGACGATGGCTGTGAAAACCTATCCATTTCTCAAATTGAGCAAATGCCAATTTAGAGCGAACAACTGCATAGTGACTACCAGAAGGCTTATACTTCTTTGATGTCATCAGTTTTTTGAAAATTACAACCCCATCAACAAGCAAAAACACAACTAAAAGAGAGCCCATCACCTTCTTTAATTTGGGAAAAGGT
>JAGRMV010000197.1 GCA_020441045.1 Deltaproteobacteria bacterium
CCGCAAAAATCCATTTATGCGCTCAAAAGATTATTGCCAAAGCTTTCCAAAGAAAAGTCGTTTGTCCAATGTCTAACTTCTGAGGCAAAAGTTGCCAGCATTTTGCAACACCCGAATATCGTCTCTGTATCCGACTTAGGCAATGTCGGGACAGATTATTACCTTAGTATGGAATGGATCAACGGAAAAAGCTTGTTTGACGTTCTTAAAACAGTAAAAACCAAAAAAAAGGCTATTTCCAACCATTATTTGTTGTACATCTGCTATGAAATATCCAAAGGCCTCAATTTTGCGCACCAAGCAAAAGATCAAGCCGGTCGAGCCTTGGATATCGTGCACTGCGACATATCTCCACATAATATTTTGGTAAGCTATAGCGGCAAAGTCAAACTTTCAGACTTTGGTATTGCCACTGCAGCCAAGCAAAAAGAGCAAATTGTTGGGAGCACCGTTTTTGGTAAGATTCATTATATTGCTCCGGAACAAATCAGTCACAGTGGTTTTGACTATCGCGCAGATATTTATAGTTTTGGCGTTTTACTTTATGAATCTTTGACTTTTCAGAAACCCTTTCGCGCGCAATCTCAGATTGAATTACAAAACAAAATTCGAACGGAAGCTCCCTCTTTTTCAGATGAGGTTTTTTGGGAACATAAAAAAATAAAAGAATTTGTGCAAGCATGTTTAGAAAAAGATCCTAACAATCGCCCTGAGAATCTAGAAGTCTTTCAGACAATCTATGCTGATTCTTACGCTGATAAGGAAGTAGATCAAAAGAAAATTGGTCGCTTGATGCAACACTTATTTCGTGAGGTGATCAATGAAGAAAAAAGCACGCTCAAAAAAGCTGTTGACCAATTTAAAAAAGAACTTAAGGAAAAAGAAAAACTTCATCAGGACTCACGAGGACCTAAACAAGAGCAAGATATCGTTGATCATACAGAAGTGTCGACCCAAGATCCAACAGAGCAACAAACCAAAATATTGCGTAAAGATGAACCCAAAGAAGGGTTAGGTAAGGTTACTCTAGAAAAAAAGCAGGTTATGCGGGTCATCCCCAAAACACCTGTTGTTGAAGAAATTTCTAGCAAAGAAAGCATACCGATGTTTTCACCTGATGAATCTATTGACGGCACAGCCGATCAATCTCTGTTTGAAATTGATGGTGAAGTTCTTGCAGAATCAAAATTAGAAGCCAATATAGACTTAGACGAAAAAAGGCTGCAAGCGGTAGGAGAAAGCAGTGAAATCACCTATGTTTCTGAAATCATCACCCCCGCAAAGCAAGAAGAGATCAGTCAGATCACTGAAGTTGAAAGAAAAGATACTACAAAACCACCCGAGATCGAAATAGACTCTTCACCAGAGGATGATTTTTATCAAACCAAAAAAATCTCTCCTGATTCCTTCGATATGTTCGATACCCAATCAGGCATGGATGATGCAGATGCAACAGAAGTCGTTGATACAAACAACCAAGACTATCTTATCGATCGACCTGGTGCGACCATTGAAACACAAGTATTTGCAGAAGAAAAAGATATCTTAGATAGCCCCTATAGCAGCGAAGTTTTTTATCAAAAAGATATACACCAAGCTCCGGTTGCGCCAGATTCGTTTGCAAGTAAACGAGAAATTGAATTCTCTGACAGTTTAGCACCAGTCTCAACCTACAGAGCCACTGAAGACACGATTAACATTCAAATTCCAAAATCATGGTTACGTATCGGTCTGCCATTTGCACTTGGTATTGCGATTGTTTTCGTAATCGTAAAGCTTATTCAATATACTGGCATCTTGGCTGGCCCTACTTCTATCCAGAATGTGCAAATATTTGTATCCTATGAACGCGACCAAGTTCCTTTATTTCAAACAGATCAGCAGGACCTAACCCAACTTTGGTTTCAACAGAATATCGTCTCTCCAACTCAAACTTATTTGAAAAATCAATATGCTCGATATACCCAGCAAAAATTTGACATGCATTTGGAGACACTTCAAATGATGCAATCCCCGCCTGTACAAGCGGAAGGATCTTTTTTCAAACCCGTTGCTGCCTACAAACAATTCTATAACCTGTTCCAACTATCTCCCAAACCAACCCATAAAGACGATGGTAGATTATTTGTACATCTTTTTTACATGCCTGATGAACGTAGACCATACCCTTTTCAATATTCTGGCAGCTCCCCAAAGAACCAGCATATTACTTTTTTACCCATCAACCAATCTGTTCAAGAAACCCAAGTTATGCTCACCCATCAGGTCCTACGACTCTTAGGTGCTAAAGTACTCACCAATTCAAAAGGCCACCCCCTATTTCCCGACGGCTATGCAGAGCCAACAAAGCAGCCGCTTCATCCACAGCCTTTGGGTGAAATCATGACACTCATGATTCCACAATCGCCTACCGAATCTTATTTGCTGGATACTTTAAGTTTTGCTCATATAGGCCCAACGACAGCAAAACAAATTGGCTGGATCGATTGATTGTAAGCCTATCGACCTCTTTTTTTTGTTGTGATAAAGGTGCAGCATGAGTAAGCACGCATTGGTTTTATATTCTGGGGGACAGGACTCCACCACCTGCTTGGCCTGGGCCAGGCAAAACTTTACATATATTGAAGCAATGACGTTTGACTACGGACAAACCCATGCTATTGAGCTAGCCTGTGCCAAAGAGATTTGCCAACACTTTGATGTTCCGCAAAAAATTGTCGATATGAAATTTCTACAAAGTTTACATCATAATGCACTCACAGATCAATCCATCGATATGCATGCAACAAGTGATATGGGCAATCTGCCTGCAACCTTTGTTCCCGGTCGCAATGCCCTTTTTCTTACCATTGCTGCTGCCTACGGCATTCCAAAACATATCTATCACTTAATTATTGGGGCCTGTGAAGTTGATTTTTCTGGATACCCAGATTGCAGACAGATCTTTATTGATGGCCAAGCCCAAACACTTTCCCTGGCGATGGATCAAAAAGTACACATACACACGCCTCTCATGCACAAAAGCAAAGCAGAGATCTTTGCTTTGGCAGACGAACTTGCGTGCTTGGATCTGATCATCAAAAAATCACACACATGTTATCGTGGCGATCGAAAAAATTTTCATCCTTGGGGATACGGTTGTGGCAACTGTCCTGCGTGCATATTGCGTAAGCAAGGGTACGCAACCTTCGAAAGTACAAAAAGTAAACTGCTCTGAAATAAAAACTACACTCGCCAACCCTGTGGATTTTTTTGCCACTCCAAGACATCACGAATTTCTTCTTCAGATAAATGATTATACTCTTTGGCATATGCTAACAAATCACCAAACTCAACGATGGTACTGGTTTTAATCTCATATTCGTGCAAGGTTTTGATTGTTGAAGGAAATTGATATGAAAATATGGCAAAAATATTGGTTACAAATACATCCTCGTCACGTAATGCATCCAAAGCCCGTAAGCTCGAATCACCGGTACTCAGAAGGTCTTCAATCAATACTGTTTCTTCTGTGATGAGACGGCCTTCAATTTGATTGGTTTGTCCATGCTCTTTGGTGCTTGGACGCACATACAGCATCGGCAGATTCATTGTTTGGGCAACCCAACTCGCCCATGGAATACCAGCTGTTGCTACGGCAGCAACTTGCTGG
>JAGRMV010000198.1 GCA_020441045.1 Deltaproteobacteria bacterium
ATCCAGAAAACGAGCCCAAAGCGTAAAACAATATTTTATTGATAAGGGCATTGATCCAAAAATGATTCGTTCTGCAGGATATGGTGAAACAAAGCCAAAAGTGCCTAACACATCAAAAGAAAATAAAGCCAAAAATAGACGTGTAGAGTTTGAATTAACCGGCGCCATGCTCAATGTCCAAATTATCAATCGCTAAAACCTTTAACGCAAAATCAAAGCAAAGCATGACACATCCAGTGGAATATGAAATGATACGATCATGACAAAAAAATTGGATGTAGCTATCATTGGAGCTGGAACCGCAGGTCTTTCAGCGCGCTCGGTGGTTGAAAAACATACGGATAATTATTTGGTCTTTGATGCAGGTATCTTAGGAACAACTTGCGCGCGGGTTGGGTGTATGCCTTCAAAAGTTTTGATTCAGTCGGCCAATGATTACTACAGACGATTTTCATTTGAACAGGAAGGTATTATAGGAGCTTCACATTTATCAATTGATCGCAACCGTACGTTTGCCCATGTCAGAAGTTTACGAGATCGCTTTGTGCGGGGAGTAACCAGTAGTATGGAAACCTGGCAAGATCGTTATTTGATACAAGAATATGTTCGTTTTAAAAATCCGTATACCCTTGAAACTTCTTTTGGAGAAATCTTTGAGGCAAAAAAGATCATCATAGGTTCAGGTTCGACCCCGGTGTTCCCAGCTATTTTTCATGCTGTTGAAGATTTTTGTGTCAATACAGATACGTTTTTTGAACTATCTGAGATCCCACAACGTTGGTTGGTGGTTGGAACCGGTGTCATTGGTATGGAACTGGGACAAGCTTTGCATCGTTTGGGATGTGAAACCACCATTATTGGACGAAGTCCCTCAATGGCAGGGTTAACAGATCCTGAGATCCTTACATACACCATGCAAAAAATGACGGATGAAATTCCCATCGTCTATGGGGAGATCGAAAAAGTAGAAAAACAGTCGGATCATTTGGTGATCTCGGTGGCAGGCAAAAGAATCATTGTGGACAAAATCTTACTTGCAGCGGGTCGAACACCTAATTTGACCGAGCTTGATTTAAAAAATGTTGGCATCGAAGTAGGGGTCAATGGCGTCCCACATTATGACCCGACAACCATGCTCATTGAGGGGACTACACATATTTTTATTGCCGGAGATAACAATGGCGATAAAGCTATTTTGCATGAAGCAGCCGATGAAGGGCGTATTGCTGGATTCAATGCTTGTGTGGATCAAGTTTCTGCCTTTACGCGTCGAACACCACTTGCAATCACTTTTACCGATCCCAATATTGCAACAATCGGTCAGAATTATAAAACGCTGATGCAAAATCAAATTGATTTTGAGATTGGAAAAGTAACCTTTGAAGGCCAGGGACGCAGCATTGTCAAACTCAAAGAAAAAGGACTGCTGCATGTGTATGCTGATAAACAAACGGGCATACTTTTAGGCGCCGAACTTTTTGCTCCCGAGGGAGAGCACCTTGCCCATATGCTCAGTTGGGCCATCAGTGAAAATTGGACAGTTGATCAAACCTTGAGCAAGCCCTTTTATCATCCGGTAATACAAGAAGGATTGCGGACAGCACTTCGTAGTATCAAAAAAGGTACACACGCAATTGAAATCGCACCTCTATAGGATTGCCAAAATTTTTTCTTGCAACATTTAGCTTTGATATTTCCAAAAGGTAGGTAAGAAAAAAGCTGTCAAAATCACTGCAATAACACAACAGTACCCGCCAAACGTTAAACTAAAGGAAACAGAAAACTGTTCTGCCATGGTACCAGCTCTGATATTTCCTAACAAAGGTCCGGACATATAAGATATCATTTCAATGCCACTTAAACGTCCTCGAATGTTATTGGGGATGGTCTCATTCCAGATGACACCACGAAAAATACCGCTGATCATATCGGCGCCTCCAGCCAATGCAATAAACAGCAAAACAAATACCAATGCCGTCATATCGTTAGAATGTTCACCCGTAAAATGTCCCGCCAGTGCGATACTCATCCCCCAAAAAACCGCTGCATAAACCACCATTTTCCCTTTATGCTTAATATTTCTGGTCCAACCACTGAAAACGGTAACAATCAATGCGCCCATCGGGATTGCCGAAAACAAATAACCCGCTGTTTTGGCGCCTTGCCAATACTCTGACATCGCCGGATACAGTGCAATAGGGAAGGCAAATAGCATGGCAACAATATCAACGATGTAGGTCCCCATCAATTGGGGTTTGGACAATGCAAACTTGATTCCTATTTTCAAATCTTCCCAAGATGATTGGTTAGATTTTTCTGGAGCTGGAATATGTGACATTTTTATAATGCAATAGATTGCAATCAAAAAGGTAAGTGCATCAATCAAATAGACATATTGAATCCCCATACCAGCAATCAAAACACCACCAAGGGAAGGTCCAATAATGGCCGCTGCGGAATGTTTCAATGAACCCAATGCGCTCATGGCGGTGAAGTCTTCACGCGCAACCAGCATCTGTGAAATAGCTTCCATGGCAGGGCGATGAAATCCAGTCAGCGATTGTAGGACAATGACCAAAACAAAGATTGCCATCACACTAGGAGAAGATCTCCAAGCATTGAGCATGAGTAGAAATAGGGCGATGCCCATACCCGCTTCACAGATAAGCATCATTTTTTTTCGATCCAGTCGATCGGCAAAAGTTCCACCGAGTAATGAAAATAGTACCATTGGGAGAAATTGTGCGGCGCCAAGCAGACCCACGATCATGCTGTTTTCGGTCAGTTGATAGACTTGATATGGAATGGCAACATAACTGATCATACTACCAAACGCGGAAAAAAACTGTCCGGTATAAAGCCATCGATAATTCGGGTACTTTTTTAATGGTGTAATATCAAGAAACACCGCAGGAGCTATATCACAGTCTTTAAGATCAACAGAAAAAAATGTAACGAAGATCAGTTGTTGATAACACTCGATTTATCTTTCTTATAGTAGAACTGAACGCGATCATGATTTGTAAGATGATAGGTGCGTTCGAAATGGATGATGTAAACATTCCGATAGGTTTTTTCTATGCCTGTACCATCTACTTCAGTTTTGTGATGCAGCTGTTTAAAATAAAGTTCCATGATATCTTCATCTTCATCCCAGGTTGCGCACGCCATTTCTTCAAATAATAGGGTAAACGCTTGGAAAAGATCGGTTTCAATAATGACTTCTCGGTTTTCATATTGCTGCGCAAGTTTTCCACTAAAAGGCTCTCGCATAGAAGGTACAAGGCTAAAGTGAATGTTATCATGTTTGAGCCAAGGCAGTTTTTGTGCGGACATATCTAAAGTATATTGACATATCGTACCGCTTTCGCCTGTTTCAATATTTGTAACTGTGATCGCTGCAAGAATATCTTTTTGCTTTTGCACCAGCTGAGGCTCAACTTCGTTGTTGATCTTAAAACGCTCTTTGGCTGGAATACATGGAAGATCCTGGGCAAAAATTCTCGATGATAAACATACGTGTAACAGTAAAATGAATGTAGTACGCATACAATGACGGTTCATACCTCTCCCTAACCCCATTTTTATAGACCATCAGAGCTTCGCCTGTCAAGTGCCTGTTTTACATAGAATCAGTTAGATATTG
>JAGRMV010000019.1 GCA_020441045.1 Deltaproteobacteria bacterium
CAGGACTTGAACCTGCAACCCTCGGCTTTGGAGTTCCCTTCTCCCAGAAATATAGAGAATTACTGGAAGGTACCGACAAGTACTCAAATCAACGCAAATCCAAGCTAGGGCAGAAGAATAAAAGAAATATGAGGCTAACCAAGCTTAAATCACATAAACTCTTCAAAATACATTTGTGATTAAATATGGTCCCAAATTGGTCCCAAAATGAGAAACTATATATGTTTAGTTATTGCCTGTAGATTTTGTTACTGAGTTCCAGATCAACAAAAAACAAGAA
Organism: Deltaproteobacteria bacterium; assembly: GCA_020441045.1. Classification (GTDB taxonomy): domain Bacteria; phylum Bdellovibrionota_G; class JALEGL01; order JALEGL01; family JAGRMV01; genus JAGRMV01. Next base: position 281 of record JAGRMV010000019.1, read on the forward strand.
TATTCAGCAAAGGATTATGATTATGTCAAAGAGCGTATTAATCTAAAAAACATAAAATCACTGAAAAAACTCAAGAATGCTTTTTTTCGAATTTTGGTTTACTGATCTGGGAAAAGCAGTTGATGCCAAATGGAGAATTTTTTTGATATATGTAATTAATAAAGCTTTCACCTTGTTCTGAAAAAGGTTTTGTGCATAATAATCTCTGGTCAGATGGTAGGGGTTCAGAGATGCACTTTATAAAGTATCTTCCAAGATTACCTCTTCTGAAATCAGGATGTACCCATATAAAAGTTATGCCGCTTCTATCTTCAGCAGGTGATATGTAGTTATCTACTTTAGAATACAACAATCCCTTTTTTTTCATATTTCCTTTTATAACCAGGCCGATCACTGAAAAATTTATGTCATAAAAAACTATTCCTTTATCTAAATTTCGAAGTAACTCATCCTTGTTTATTTTAAATTGTTTTTGTTGAGTTTGTTCATAGTGAATAAAATTCTCGATGCTGTTTTCAATTATGGATAGATATAGCGAATTTGTTTTTTTATCAAATACTCTCCCTCTGATAGCTAAGCTTATATTACCAAAGTATGACCACATTCCATTCCCGCCTGGACCAACACGATTCCTATGCGATTTTGTAAAGCTTTCTGGAATATTCATTTCTATATGATGGCGCTGAGACATATGAAAATTTTATCATGTTTATAATAAAGGTACTATGGAAGTTAAGAAGAGAATAAGTGAAGATTTAACCTGTAATTTTGAAAGATAGTATTGCATTTTTGTTCAACTATAAGAAACAAAAGAAAGTTAAATAGCTATAACACCCTTGATGATATGAAATCCGGTGGTAATTACCGGAATTACAGCCTGATGAGCCTCGATTTTGTAATCGTGTATCATGAATGTGAGTAATTAGATTGAATAGATAACTCCATTTTTTACAATATTTTCATTGTAAGTTATCGTATGAAAATATGGCAAGCGCATATTTAAAAATTAAAAGTATTATCTATCAGGAAGATCTAAATCGAACCTTGGATAGTTACACTAATGGTTATTTTCGCGATTTCATTGATAATAATAAACCGAATGACTCTGAGTACATAATTGCTTTTACAAAATATAAATTACCTGATTTTTGCTCTTATCTAGTTATTTTATGGAATGACTATGAGTACGATTATTATACAGCGTTTAAGGATTTAGAACCTTTAGCCATTGATCAAGTAACTCCTGGTGAAATTGTCTGGATAAAAACCTTAAATTCAGAACAAGAAACAGTTTAAAAAGGTCATTTTTTGAATGAAAGATCAGATCTATCCATTTTTTCAATCAGGCCCTACACCAACCGGAACACTTTATAAGTATTACAGCTCAAATAGAGGAATAGATGTGTTACAGAGTAAATCCATATATTTCTCGACATTGAATAAGCTAAACGATTTCTACTAAAATCACCTTCATACTCTCTTGCCGGAAGTAGACGACGAATCATTTGAAAGGTTTTCCGAACTATTGATTGAAAGAGTTGAAGGGAAAAATAGGGCTACCAAAGAAAATAAAAATATCACTGATCTGTGCGATCAGTTCGTTAGATCAATAAAAATAGGTATAAGTACAATTGAAAAAGTTAAAGCAAAGTTAAGAGGTAGTTCAACTAAACCGATATTTCGAGATTTTATCTCTGGTACGAAAAAAGAGATTGAAAAATTAGCGATTGATACCCTCTCTAGATGTACTGTTTTTTGTCTTTCGGAAACGCCTACAAATCAGCCTATGTGGGCCCACTATGCTGAAAATGGGCAAGGGATAGTGATTGAATTTCAACCGCTTATAGAATTAGACAGTGTATTCCTGCAAGCAAAACCTATAAATTATCAATCACAAATCAAACTATTGTTTCCAGCTACAGCTTGGGTTGATTCGATGTTTGGAATAAAAGATATTGAGCTAATAAAGCTTCATAATACGTTAGGTTTTACTAAAAGTGATCAGTGGGCTTATGAAAAAGAGTGGAGAATTGTATATCATGATTCAGGGGCACCTTTTTTAAATGATATAGAATGCTCAGAGATAAAATCAGTTATAGTTGGACCAAAGGCAACCGAAAGTACGATATCTTCAGTGAGGAGGGCTCTCAATTCGAGTTATCCGGCTACAAAATTTTTTCAGGCTCGCTTCAAAAAAAACAGATATGAATTTAGATTACATGCTTTGTAGATTAACTTATTCCTTAATATAAACAACCAGTTCACCGGTAAAGTCTTTCGGCATTTCGTATCTTGAGACTCCAATAGGTATCATGCTGATTGTGTTGTAGTAAGTGACTACTTGACCTACGATGAGTTTTTTTCCTTCAATTTTATAGATTCCTAGAGGTGTTCTTTCGATTTTTTCTCCAATCTCTACAACAGAGTATAGCTGTTTAGGAGACACTTCGGGTATATTCTCGTACTTTACAATAGATTTTTTGTTGTTTTCTTCATCAAGATTCTTAACAAGCGAAATATTACCCTTTTCCAGAATATCAAAAGAACCATCTTTATTAAAAACTAAACATTCATAGGGAGCAGAAGTGTTGCACCATTTGCCGACTAAAGAGTTTCTTTGACATGAAAATAAAAAAGAAAAACTAATCAACAAGAGTAATATTTTATAACGTTTCAACTTAACACACAGTATTTATCAATCAGCAATAATATTCAATTAAATTCATAGGTATTAGGTTACACTAAAGACGCCTATTAATGTGTTAGATTCGTTTCCAAGCGAATCTACAGCGTAAAGACGAAAAACAAAATCTCCAGTTACTGTTGTATTAACAAATACGTCAATAAGAATTGTACCTGCAGTCACCCCATCAACACCAGAGACCGGTATAGAAAGCGAATCACCCAAACCATCAATGATAATTACAGTTTCAATGTCACCATCGGAGTCTATAAAGTCAATTGCTCCAGAAACTGTGATCGAACCTCCCCCACTGAACTGATTTGTAGATGATGGCGTAAAAATCATATTAGAAATCACAGGAGATTTGTTGCCAGATCTATTGGAATTTCCAGAATTACTTTCATCTCCTCCACAGAATGACAGTGTGAGGGCCAAAAATATCGAAATTGCGAGCGTTTTGAAAGGTTCCATACCCGAAGTTATAACATCGTGTTTATAGGAAGTAAAGCATGAGAGATTTACCCGTAGTTATAACTACAGGGATGCCTTCGTGAAATTAAGACAGAAATTCGCTCAAAATCTAAAAAACCTAAGAAAAAAAAAGGGTTATACACAAGAAACGCTTGCTGAGAAACTGGGAATCAGTGTTCGCCATGTTCAGTTTATGGAAGGTAAAACCACTCCTAATATCAAGCTTGATACGATTGAGAAAATTGCCAAAGCCATTGGTGTGAATCCTTTGGATTTGCTAAAATGAACCAAGATATTGCATTTTATTACGGGTATTTTAGTATTGAGTAAAGCGTCAAAAATAGATCTTGAAGAAAGAATTCGTTTAACAAAGGATTTATTGGTTCAAAGAATCCCAAGGTCCCAAATAATCAAGTCTTTAGAAGAAAAGTACGGTATCAAGCAAAGACAGGCCGAAAATTATATATCTAAGGTTTACAAAGAGTGGGCGGATCAAACCAATCAATCAAAACATATTCGACGTTTTGAACAACGGGAATCTCTTTTGCATCTGTATCAAGCAGCAAAGGAAGAGAAAAAATTTTCTACATGTCTTCAAATTGAAAAGCTCTTGGCAAGGGTGGATGGAACTTTTTATACACCTGATGAAAAGCAGTCAGAGCCGTGGAGATTAATTATTAAAGATTATACATCCAAAAACACTGAGTAGCACTCTCCAATACCTTCGTATATAAGGTATTCACAATGGCTGATAAAAAAATAGACCAAAAAGCAAAAAAGCAAAAAAATATGTCTTTTAAAAGGACAAAACAAAAACCTGCTAAAGAAGATTTAATCAGACAATATAAAGAAAAAAGTCGTTTTGAAGCTTCGAGGTCCATTGGTTTAACATCTCTTTTGATTGGAATGATAAGAGGTGTTGGAAAAACTACCCCTGCTGTATTAAAAAATATACAGGCGTCATTAGATAAACATAAATTATCAGGAGATCACTTGCTTCACCGAGAAGAACGTTTGGTTCAAAAAGGTGGATTCACAAAACTTGAAATACTGGGTGAAATTTCTATTAGTGAAGACATTATTAGCGATCCTTACAAAGTCGAAAAAAAACTTGTTAGGTATTCAACAAATCCAAATTATTCAGATCGGTCAAAAAAATCTATGCCTAGAAGCAAGGTTTTAGAACTATTTATGGCTTATGAATTTGTAAAACAATCAATACTGTCTGATATTTCTTTTAAAAAAAGTCGACCTAGAAAAGATGTAGTAGAAGAAATTATTTTAAAGTTTAAACAACGGTTCAATGAACCTTTTGATAGAAAGATCATGTTTGAGTGTTTTGAAGATTACCAAATAAAAATCAGCCCATATAAAAAACATAAAAACTGGAAAACATTAAACAGGTTCAAGTTTAAAATTGAAAAGAAATTTTTTTTACATTTGGAATCTAAAGTAAATTCACTACTTGTTGACGTAAAAGCAGATGGAGAATTGTTAGGCAAGACACAAGTCAATTACAGTATTTGCGCATTCTTATGTAATTTACAGAATGCTGAATTATTCAGACGACAATACTTTAAATACAAGAAAAAATTTCCTGATTTATACATTTTTGCACAAGGGTTAGCCAAACCACTTGAAAAAATATAATTTTTCAAGGTGAATTCAAACCCATGGTTTTAGTTCATCTATCTTCAATCTCTTTGTGTAGGTATATTTCTTCTCATGAAGACTTATAAAAGAGAACTACTAAATATAAAAGAGGTTGCACATATTCTAAAGTGTACTGAATACGCGATTAGGAAATGGTCAGCATCGGGAAAAATACATCCAATAAAAATCGGTCGCTGTTTGAGATTTAGACAGGCAGAAATCGATCACATTTTGGAAAATGGGTTGAGAGAAAACAAAAACTAAAAAGGGAGGGGCCTTAATGGCTGACCTCCCTTTTGGGGTATTTGATAACCCGTAACTTGCAGAGACCAGGTTATCACTTCTTTCAAAAGATTCAAGGTTGGTCATTGGCTCCTCCCAAGGAGGAGACATGAAGAATAAACATCAGCAAGTTATTGAGTGGATTGTGTATGTTTTGGGTCATAAAATGGCTTCCAAAAACGATTTGCCACGTATTTTTGAGACATACCTAAAATCTAGAGAAAAATGGGGGCATCATGAGTAAGTTAGAAAAAACCAGGAAAGAGCAGTTGATTGGTTTGGTTCGTGCCCATTACCTTTTCCAAGATCAGTATAAGGAAAGCTATATCTGGATTCGTGACGATACGCAGAACCAGGTGAAAAAGATTATTTCCCAAGATTTCTATACATGGCTGGGAGACCAATACTTTCTTGCGTGTAATGACTATCCATCGTTTGACAACATCAAAGACGCCAGTCGATGTATCGATGGGAGAGCCAGATGTGGAAATGCAGAAACGTTTGCGCTTTCAACTAGGTGTTCACATGAACATGAAAGCATCTATGTGGATCTAGGGCAGGCTTCAGGTAGGGTCATTCAAATCAATGGTTTTGGATGGTCCAATGAAATTCCTTCTAAGCCTATCTTTAGAAGATTTCAACATCAGAAACCTTTACCACCTGTACACCCTTTGTCCAAGAATGCTAGGAGCTATTCCCAAAGTCAGAAGGGCCTTTTGGCCAAATTGAAAACATGGATTCCGATTAAATCAGATGGTGATTTACTACTTTTATTGGCATGGGTTGTGGCTACAATTGTGAGTAAAAAATCAAAGCCTATTCTGTGCTTTGTGGGTCCCAAAGGCAGCGGAAAAAGTACTAGTAGTGCCATTGTCAAAAATATATTGGATCCATCTGAAAATGAGCGATCGATGATTTTTGATGAAAAAGACTTTGCAATGTCATTGTCTCAAAATGGTATCGTTTTGTTGGATAATTTGACTGGGTTGTCGAAAAAACAGGCCCATATTCTATGCATGGCAGCGACCAGTGGAAGTTTTCAAAAAAGGTCACTTTACACTGATGAAGATATGAAAACCTACAAGTTTACAGGGTCTGTGATTCTTAATGGTATCCATACGTTGACTAAACAGCCTGATTTGCTCGATCGTATGCTTACCATTGAACTAACAACACTTTTGCCCCATGAAAGATTAAAAGAGCAAGAAATTTGGGATGACTTTCAAATGTTTCACTCAGAAGTTTTAGGACTGATCTTTGATAAGTGTAGCCAGGTGATGAAAATGGAACTGGGGTTTCAAGCGCAGGGTTCCTATCGCCTGCAGGATTTTGGTGAAATTGGTGAGCGTGTTGCCGTCGCCTTTGGTTTCGAGCAAATGGATTTTGTAAAAGCTTACCAAGACAAACAGGCTCTGCAACAGTCTGATATTTATGAAGATCCCTTGTTTCAGGTTTTGTGTGAGATGGTTTCAGAGAGAGAAGAATTCCGTGTCACATCTACAGACCTTCTACGTAAGGTATTGGCACATCAGCCAGACCTTGTTGAGTCTTATCCTTATAATCTGAATTCTTCCCAAATAGGCCGGTTTTTGAATGAGCACCATCATGCCTTTTTGGAAAAAGGCATCCGTATTTCAAGACAGGCAGGAAGGGGTAAGGGAAGAATCATTGTTCTCAGTGCAATAAACGGTGCGTCCTCAGCGTCCTCGGTTGAAAATCTGAATGATATCAGTACCTCGTCATATTTACCTAAGGACAGCAAGGACGCCGGGGACAGCAAAAAAGTTTATATGGAAACATAGAGCTTTGTAGCATGTAAGAAATGGTACGTTGTGATACGGTGAAATACAGAGGTAGATATGGCAATAAGAAAGCGTGGAAAGAATTGGTATGTTGATCTTTATATCAACGGAAAACGAATCAAACAGGTTGTTGGTCCGTCGAAAAAAGAAGCCCAAATCTACGAAGGAAAACTCAAAGCGGAAGCTTTTGAGGGTAAATATTTTGATAAAAGAGTGAGTCAAAAAAAGACGTTGGCAGCGCTGCTCGATGAATACCTGAGACTGTGTGAGGATGGGACCAGGAAGGTCAAAGCATCTACCTATCAAAGGTATGATCTGTGTCGGCGCAATATTCTGAAACACTTTAAGGATGCGCTGATTTCCAATGTTACTCCCATGCAATTGAAGGAGTATATCGATCTTCGTAAAAAGCATGGCGTTTCCAATGCGACGGTAAATCGTGAACTGACCTTTCTCAAAGTTTGTTTTTCTCAGGCTGAAAAATGGGATTGGGTGCAGGTCAATCCAGTGAAAAAGATCGATATGCTCAAGGAACCCAAGGGGCGTGTACGCTACTTAACCCCTGAAGAGCGAGATCGGCTTTTGGCTGCGTTGCCTTGGTATGTTCGACCCATTGTTCTGTTTGCACTGTACACAGGCATGCGAAAAGAAGAAATTTTAAGTCTAAAATGGTCCCAGGTGTCCTTTAAGGATCAATTGGTCGTGTTGACCGAAACCAAGAATGATGAAACCCGATCAGTACCACTCTGCGATACCGCTTTGGCTGTGTTGAAAGATGTCGGACAGGTAAGAAGAATTGATATTGAGTATGTGTTTTTTAACCCGTTAACGGATGATCGCTGGAAAGATATTCACCATACATTCAAGCGTGTGTGTAAAGAAATCGGGTTGAATGACTTTCGTTTTCATGACCTTCGGCATACAGCCGCTTCATACCTGGTTATGGCGGGTGTCGATTTGAACATGGTTCGAGAAATTCTTGGACACAAAACCATGGCGATGACCCTGCGCTATGCGCATTTGGCCAAAACCTACAAAGTCAAAGCTGTAAAGAAACTCGATGGCGCGTTTGAAAGGCTGCAAAAACATGAAAATGAACAAGCTATGGTCCCAAGTTGGTCCCAAATCGGTGAAACGGGAAAAGTGATTGATTATGCATCAACGATCAAAGGCCCGTCTGATGCGGGAAAAGTGGCAGGCGAGACAGGACTTGAACCTGCAACCCTCGGCTTTGGAGACCGATGCTCTACCAATTGAGCTACTCGCCTGTGACCAGAATCAGCAGAGCTGATTCATGCAGGGAAAACTCACGTTTTCCCTCTGTGAGAAAAACAAGTTTTCTCACATTCACCCTTTTGTGACTGGTGGGGTGTGTATACTTTCACCAGATTTTATGATCGCTTATGGCGATCCATAGAAGGGAAACGCGCGTTTCCCTTCTTTGAGTAAGGTAAACTTACTCAAATTCAACCCTTTGCGAAGAAACTGCTGAGCCGGTGCATGTGCACGAGCAAGCTCTTGTCGACCATCTGTTGCAATGGTTTTTAGGGTATGGTGCATCTGCTTATCAACCTTTGGACGGGTTAGCAAGTCCTTTGCGTGGTTCAGGTTTTCTATTCGTACGTGCCCAAGATTTTGTGTATATATAAGGACATGAAAAAAATCTTATTGTTGGGTTCGGGAGAACTGGGGAAAGAGTTCGTGATTGCCTGTCAGAGGCTGGGGCAGTATGTGATTGCTGTGGATCGGTATGAAAATGCGCCGGCCATGCAGGTGGCAAATACCTACGAAGTGATAGATATGCTCGATGGTGATGCGCTTGAAGCCATTGTTGCCAAGCATGTACCGGATATCATTGTGCCTGAAATTGAAGCGATTCGGACTGAAAAACTGCAGGCATTTGAATCGTGCCAGATTCAAGTCGTGCCAAGCGCAAAGGCTGCGCATTTTACCATGAACCGGCGTGCGATTCGCGATTTGGCCGCGCAGGAATTGTCAATACCAACAGCGACCTATCAATACGCGTCCAATATAGAAGAGCTTACTCATGCCGTTTCGATTTTGGGCATGCCTTGTGTGGTCAAGCCATTGATGTCTAGTTCAGGTAAAGGCCAGTCGGTGATTCGAGGGCAAGAGGATATAGCATCAAGCTGGCAAATGGCGCTTGCAGGTGGGCGAGGTGATGCTGTCGAGGTGATTGTCGAGCAGTGGATCGATTTTGAATACGAGATTACGTTGCTAACTGTGACCCAGCAACATGGGCCTACTTTATTTTGCCCTCCTATTGGTCACCGCCAAGAAAGAGGTGATTACCAAGAAAGTTGGCAGCCCTGTTTGATGAAACCAGCGCTACTTGCACAAGCGCAAGAAATGGCTGCACAAGTAACTGCCGCCCTTGGTGGTGCAGGTATTTGGGGGGTCGAATTTTTTATTGGCAAAGATCAAGTATGGTTTTCAGAACTTTCCCCACGTCCACATGATACGGGCATGGTAACCTTGGCCAATACGCAAAACCTGAATCAATTTGAATTGCATGCGCGCGCAGTTTTGGGGATTCCTATTCCTGGTGTTTCGCTTGTGCAAAATGGTGCAAGTGCTGTTGTATTGGCACAAAGCGAAGGGGTAAAACCGTCTTACACGGGCATTGCAGAAGCTTGCCAAAATGCAGGTGTGGATGTGCGAATCTTTGGTAAGCCCACTACCAGACCTTATCGTCGAATGGGAGTAGTGGTTGCACATGGTGATTCCCAAAGTTCAATTGCTGAACTAAGAGAGCAAGCCACAGTGGCGGCAAAAAAAATATCTGTGCACGTATGACGAGCGTCATATGTTTGATGTTGAACTTTGATAGAGTTCCTATGAAAGGTGGAAATAGCTATGAAAGTAAGTGACATCATGACAACAAATGTGTTTACCCTAACCTCAGATCGGCACGCTGATTTGGCTGAGGATGTGATGAATTGGCAAAGAATTCGGCACATCCCGATTGTCAATGCCTCTGATATCCTGGTAGGGCTGGTGACCCATCGCGATTTGCTCAATACAGCGATTAAAGCGATTCAACAATACGATGAGACTTCTCGTGAAAGTTTGCGCCATGTTGCGATTGATAGCATGATGAAAACAAATGTCGTGACCGTATCACCTGATACAGACGTCCGTGAAGCAGCTAGTATCATGATCAATAAAAAAATTGGTTGTCTTCCAGTGGTACAATCTAACAAATTGCTTGGTATTGTCACAGAAGCCGATTTTTTGAAACTTGCGTGGGAAGTTTTAGAGTAGATTTTACTTTTATTGCAGACCACGAATATTACAATAAAAGCATACTTTATGAGAAAGGTGAGAAAGCGTTTATTTTCTCACCTTTCTTTTTTTTTGTTGATATCGATGATAGGATAAAGAGCTGTTTTACAAAGGTTATGGACAAAACAGCGCTTGTATAAAGTTTAATTGAGTGGCCAGAGATGTCAGAAAACCAACCCACAAATAAAAGAGCTGCGGTTCGATATCCTTATGTTGCACAAGGCTCTTGCAGGAAAGAAGAAAAAAACTTTGCCTGTGTTCTCCAAGACATCAGTGTTTCGGGCATTCAAATTGAATGTGCAGAAGAACTAGAGCTCGATCAACAAATTCACGTTACATGGGAAGATCCAAAAGAGGGAAAAATTGAAGGCGTTTTTTATATCATTCGTAAGTTTGAAAAAGTCGACGAAGTGGGCAAACATTATTATGGACTGCGATATTATCAGTTGGATCAGTTTGCCAAGCAAAACGTATTGAATTTGCTCAACGGGATCAAGCAGCAAAAGCAAAAAGAAACGGCCAAGATTTCGCTTGATGTGATTTATGAGGTTATCGATCAGGGGCAGGATTATATTGCTGCCAATATCAATAAGACAGAAGACTTGCATCCATTTTTTGCAAAACCCCTAGAGAGTTTACAGGCAAGTGAAAAGCAGCTTTTTCAGGGCGAGTTTGACCCCTACAATGAAGTTGTCGGTGGTTTGGTGACGCATTATTTTCACTGCGTATTATTAAAAAATGTTGTGCCATTTGCATTACAAAAAACCAAGCGCATTCCTGATCTTTTTGAAAGAGTCATTCGAGTCATTGAGACATCCAAAGAATTGGAAGACAAAGAAGAAGCTGTTTTTGACTATGTCAAAGGTAAAGAAAATGAGAATGATTTAAAGATGCAGTATAACCAATCAACCAATCGTTTATTTTACGGCAAGCAAGCGATGATGGAAAAAGTGGTAAAAAGCATGGTCCAAGATCAACTAGCGCCGGAGTTGCAAGAGAAACTAAAATACATTGCTGAACATTATGACCACACGATTGAATTGACCAATCCCAATATTGGTATTGAAGACATTCACACAGTATCAAAAAAACCACCAAAGAAAAAACCGCCTAAAAAAGAATCTAAATACAATAAAAAAGAATCCGAATTTTATGTTCCCAGCTTGGAAAAGAAAAAGGGGCGAGGAAAATTTTATTTGCTCGGATTGCTTCTTCTTTTGGTCGGTGGAGGATACGGGTATCAGTATTACGAGCAGCAGCAGCAAAGTATTAAATATCAAGCAGAGATCAAAGGGCTGCCCATCCCAATCAAAAAAGCCTACCGTGAAGGATCACAGCTGTATATTCAGTTTGATCCTGCCGATTGGGCAAAATTGACTGAGCAACAAATCAAAGACATGCGAACTACCATTAAGGCGTATTTGGATAAAGATAAATGGTTACGCACCGCGATTGTGAGAGCTTCTGAGATTGAAGTGAAAATGATCATTACAACCTTAGCATAACATTTTGCATCAAAAGAAAATCCACCCCGGTATTTCTTTTCATTGGCAAAGACTATGTTATATATTCTTAAGGCGTGGATAGATGCGCTGCTGCATGATTTGGCGTGGTTGTTAGCTAACATAAAGACACCAATCATATGTATAGGTTGCCAAGCCATGGCTGTGTGGCATCTTTTGTTGTATATAAAGTTTGATCGCAAGGCAGGTCGATATGGGTAAGAAAAATTTTGGGACAGTATTATTTTTAACATGTGCAATGGTGCATGTCGTGTATGCAAGTCCCAAAAGTCATCACTACACCAACGCAGATGCAACGATGAACATCATCGCGCTTGACGACGATATGGTACATGTGGAGTATACGTCTGGCAAAAATCCTGCAAAAAATAGCATCACCACAACCCCTTTTGTGCATCAAACCAATTATGAAGGTCCTACCGTTTATCAAGTTCTCCCCAATGGTTTTCAAACCAAGCGCATCAAAGCAGTCGTTTATCAACAAAGTCTCTGCGTGCGTTTTTATGATCTGCGAGAAAAAACCAATTTGACCAAAATTTGTCCACATGGTTTAGACCAGCACATCAAAAGTATTCGATTGGACCCTGCTGGATTGACCAACGCTTATGGATTAGGACAGCAGCTAAGTTCTCCAGGACAGATTGATGGGGATTGGACCGCATTAAGACAACGTCACTCCGGACCATTTGGCAATATTATGGAACCATTTGATGGCGGTAACGTTGGTAACACGCAAATTCCAGTACTGTATGCACTTGGCAAACAAAATAAAGGATTTGCTCTTTATTTGGATAATGAATTTAAACAAGATTGGTTTTTCTCAAAAGAAGTATGGCGCGGACAAGTACATGGCGGTAATGCGCTAAGGTTTTTCTTGATGACCGGCGAATCGATTCAAGATCTTCGTGCATCCTATATGGAACTTACAGGCAAACCTCCAGTACCTCCAAAAAAAATGTTTGGCTTATGGCTTTCTGAATATGGATATGATGACTGGAATGAGCTTGATGCTCAAAAAGACAAACTTATGACCAGTTCATTTCCTATTGATGGCTTTGTTATGGACAATCAGTGGTTTGGCGGTTTGACAGAAAGCTCAACAGCCACAGCAATGGGCCGTTTTGCCTGGAACCCTTCGCGGTTCCCAAATGCGAAAGACAAGACCAAGGCATTGGCCCAAGAAAATATCGGACTGGTGCTTATTGAAGAGCCTTATGTGGGCCAAGATCTGTACCGACAACAGAAAAATTTTCATAAATATATGGTCAAAGATAAACAAGGCAAACCTGTTTTACTTGATTATCAACCTTGGTGGGGAATCGGTAGTATGTTGGATTTTACCAATCCGAAGATTGCCAAGGCTTGGTTTGATTGGAAACGCGCTCCATTGATCAAAGAAGGTATTCTCGGGTTTTGGACCGATTTAGGTGAACCTGAACAGTATATTGAGGATATTGCGACGTATGATGGTGGCAAAAATCACGCGCAAGTGCACAATTTGTATAACTTCCTATGGAATGAAAGTATTTATGATGGATATAAACGCAATGCCTTTGAGCAAAGACCCTTTATGTTGTCCCGATCTGGTGCGCCTGGATCTCAGCGGTTTGGTGTAGCCTTATGGTCTGGAGATATTGGCGCACGTGCAAGTAGTTTGGCCGCGCACTACAATGCCCAGCTGCATTTGTCTTTATCGGGTATTGATTATTATGGGTCAGATATCGGTGGTTTTTGGCGCGAAGCTGGCCCTGCTCAAGATACGGAGGAGTATAAGAAACTCTATACAATTTGGCTGGCCAACGCGGTATGGACAGATGTTCCTATCCGCCCGCATACTTTCAATAAAGAAGGTAACTATGAAACATCGCCCGCTGTGGTCGGCATGGTTGATATCAACCGAGCCAACTTGATGCTTCGATATGAACTTTTGCCGTATTATTATTCGTTGGCGCATCAGGCCTTTGATAAGGGGTCTCCTATTGTTGCACCGATGGTTTATGCGTATCAAGATGACCTGGCCTTTCGGCAAATGGGTAGTCAAAAAATGATTGGACCATGGCTAATGATCAAACATATAGTTGATCCAGAAGCTCAAAGTGTCAGTGTGAGGATGCCAAAAGGTAAATGGATGGATTATCATACGATGGAGTGGGTTGCTCCTAGTACGTCCACAGACGGCTCGGTGACAGTAACAGATAAGAAGGGGTTGTTTCAGTTGCCTGCATACATTCGTGAAGGTGCGATTGTGCCTAGGTATGTGTTTACCAAAAGCAAAAATGAGCGTGTCCATGTCAACAGCGGCTCGGCACTAGAATGGATCATTCTGCCTTCGGAAGAGCAAACCCATTTTACCTGGGTTGATGATGATGGTGCTACCGTGGCTTATCAAGAAGGTAAGGTTTCTAGTGTAGATGCTTCCCAGGTCAAAAAAAATAATTCCATTTTTATCGTTTTGGACCCGATCGAAAAGAATTATCAAACAACGTTGGTGAAACAACATGTTCGTGTCTTTATGCAGGACATTAGAAGTTATCGGAATATTTCACTCAATGGTACAGAGCTTCATCGCAAGTCTGTGAAGTTTTCAGGGTCTGATCAAGTGTGGATTGATCTTGGGCGTGGATCAATCGATGAAAAAATGACATTGGTATTGACCAAAGAAAACTAGAACATATGTCAGTGAAAAACTATAAATACTATGACTTGGTGATGGCTGCCTTTGCGGTCGTCTTGGTTTGTTCGAATTTGATTGGTCCTGGTAAGCTATCGTATTTTAGCATTTTCGGATACCAGTTCGAGTATGGTGTGGGAAACTTGTTTTTCCCGTTTAGTTATGTTTTTGGTGATATTCTCACCGAAGTTTATGGGTATAAACGGACCAGAAAGGTCATATGGGTTGGCTTTTCTGCGTGTGCGTTTAGCGCAGTGATGAGCTTCTTTGTTGTAAAGACGCCATCTATCCCTGTCGATACCTATCAAACTAATTTGCAAAGCGCGTTGGAAATGGTGTTTGGAAATACAGCGCGGGTGATTTTGGCATCCCTTTTGGCTTTTTGGATGGGCGAATTTGCAAATTCATATGTGATGGCAAAGATGAAAATTTGGACCAAAGGAAAATTACTATGGAGCCGCACTATTGGTTCAACTTTTGTTGGGCAAACGGTTGATTCGTTTATTTTCTATCCGCTGGCATTTTGGGGATTGTGGGAGACCTCAAGTTTACTATCTGCGGTCGTATTGGCCATTGTATTTAAAGTCATGATTGAAATTCTATTGACCCCTATAACCTATGTCATGGTCAACAAGCTCAAAGAATATGAACGAGAAGATTATTATGATTATGATACAAATTTTACACCCTTTTCATTGGAAACCTAGGAAGAGATATGCAATACCAATCTATTACATCGGTACTTTTGGTTGAACAAATTGAGCCCAGCTTGTTTTTTTGGGTGGGCCGGTTGGGATTTACAAAAGTAGCTGAAGTGCACGAAGGTGATGCTTTAGGTTTTGTGATTTTAGCCAAAGATGGGGTACAGATCATGTACCAAACCTATGATAGCGTAAAAAAAGACACGCCGGCAATACTCGATCATATGGATATGGCAGCCAGTCGGAGTGCGGTTTACATCAAGATTTCTGATATCGATTGGATTGAAAAGCATCTTGATGGCGTCGATATTATATTTCCCAAACGTAAAGCTTTCTATGGTGCAACGGAGATTTCGGTCAGAGAACCTGCAGGGCATATTATTACCTTTGCAGCTTTTTTAGATACGCAGGCTGAAGAGTCTAATTACTAGATGCGAAGATTTGCTAGGTAAGCATCTTGAAAAAATTCAGCAATGTTTCGGGCTTTAAATCTGGGAAACTCTTCTAGCATTTCTTTTGATTCAAGTAATTTGATGTCAAAGCTGGGTTCTAACAATGAAAAAATTTCTTGATCAGCAAATGCATAAGGTGGATGAGTCGAAGCTGTAAGATCATAACGGAACAAGACCAATAAAATGTGCTTAGGTTGTAGGTGCTGATAAATTTTTGCATAGGACGTGCGATCCTGTGGATCAATGGCAACAAAGGCGGCGCGATCAAAAACGAAATCAACATGGGGTAGAGAAATTTCAGGAAGCAAAAAATAATCCCCCTGTAAGATGGTGAGCTTTTGATAAGTGTAAACAGTAAAAGGGCCTTTTTTTTCGATCTGCCATTGGATGTCCATGCGTTTCTGTATTTCTTCAATCGCGATATCTGATACTTCAACACAGGTTACTTGGTGCCCTTGTTCCAAGAGCCATTCGATATCCAGTGTTTTTCCACTTAAAGGCAGCAATACATGACTATCTTGAGTTTGCGAAAGTAGAGGATAATATTTTTGCAGCAATGGATGGATGCGATCGACATGCCAATGGGTTTGATTGTCTTGCCAACGTTTTTTCCAATAGTCGAGATCCATAGGTTCTGTTATATTTTTTTTTACTGTGAATGCCAATGATATTAAAAGTATTTTAACATCTGTTTTTAATCCGTCGCAGATTGAAGTCGTTGACGACAGCGGGCGACATAAACGTCATAAAGAAGCAAAGACGCACGGTGGTGGCCACTACTCTGTGCGGATTGTTTCAGAAATGTTTGCCGGTAAGACTTTGATTGAAAGACATCAAATGATTTATCAAGCCCTTGTGATGCCACGCCCTGAAATTCATGCGTTGTCGATTGTCGCCCGTATCGAAAAGGAGATTTAAGATGCGAAAAGATGCGATTTTTTATGTTGAGCATAACAGCCAGGTGCTGGCAGGGAATTTTTTTGATGACCCTTGCCAAAGGGTTTTTCCAGTTTACTTACCCCCGGACTATGACGACAATCGTTCATATCCAGTTTTATACCAGCTTTCTGGCTGGGGCAGTACTGGTGCAGGGATTATTGCAAGCAAAGAGCCCTTTGCCAAGTCGATTCCTGTTTTATTGGATGAGCTTATTGCGCAAAATCCAAAATATGCCTGTGTGGTTGTATTTCCAGATTGTTCAGTAAAATATGGCTGTAGTCAGTATATCAACTCACCTGTACTGGGTCCTTATATGGATTATGTATGTGATGAATTGGTGCCCTTTGTTGCAGAGCACTTTTCGGTTTCGCAATTACCTGTTTTAAGGGCCGTTTATGGTCATTCTAGTGGCGGTTTTGGCGCAATGGTCACAGGTATGCTTCGTCCTGAAGTTTTTGGGCATGTGCTTTCTTCGGCGGGTGATAGTCATTATCAACATTTGTACGCTTGTATGATTCCAACCTTTATTAGAACCGTAGAAAAATATGGAAGTATCACAAAAATGATAGATGCTTTTTTATCAAAACCCAATCCCATGCGTGACTGTTCCCGGGATGTGGGAGAAAGTGTGATGCTATTAAATATTTGCCAATGCTTCTTACCTAATCGACAAGCAGAACTAGGGTTAGATTTGTTTTTTGATCCCTATTCAGGTGAATTGATTCCAGATCAATGGCAAAATTTTTTGCAATGGGACCCGGTGTATATGGTTGATCGATACGAGGATGCAATCAAACAGTTATCGAGCTTTTCTCTTTTTGCAGGTGCGCAAGACGAATATGGCATTCACCTGGGGCACCGTCAAATCTCAAGCAAGCTAACAAAGAAAAACATTGCGCATAGCTTTGTGGAATATCAAGCGGGGCATTCAGGGATTTATTATAAAATGATCGATCATACTAAACATGTGTTAGATCAAATGCCGATCGTAGAAGCTTAAAATGGAAGTTCAATGATTTAAAAATATTTCAGAGATGTTGGTCTTTTCTGGGAGCATTGGATACTTTGCTGCACCCCACTGGCCATGGTGCCACAGGCTGTATCAACGGCTGTTTTTTCACATGATGCCTTTGTTTCACCTGCGGCTTTGGCACAGTTGCTTTGACCATTGAAATCTATGCAAGCTTCACAAGTGATCTGGTTTTGCTGCAGAGCCGAGTTGGTCATCCACAACGCGGGACCGATAATCAGTAAAATGGGTACGATGATCTTGAGTGTTTTCTTCACAACGTTAACGAGTATACGAAAACACGAAGAAAGCCAATCAAAACGCTCCTATACAATCCTTTGTATAAGAAAATCTTTCCTATGGATTGATAATATCAAAAGATAAATCATACGCAGAAACATCAATGTCATCGGAATAGAGGTTCGCATCGTCATGGATATTGGTTACGGTTGTAAGGGTACATGTTTGGCTTTTGGGACTGCCGGTAATTTTTAGTTCGTAGGTGACATGCCAAAGGTTATCTTCGATTTTGACAGGTTTGCCATAATCAGAAAACACAGTTGTAGGATGCTCACAAGTAAATTGTAGGCTGGAGGTATATGCGATGTTACCTTCTTCAAGGACTGGCACAGTAACGATAATGGATTGACCAGGATAGACTTTGTCAAGGTTAAGGCTGATCTCATCATCCAGCACAACCGGAGGAGTTACGTCACCTGCGTGTATGGTTTTGTAGTACAAATGTAAGTTGTTGGGGTTTTGCGCAATTCTTTTAGCAATGGTATCGGGGCTAAAACAGTCTGAAAAATTTTTTCTGCAATAAATAATAGGTTCTTCAAAAAGCAAAGCTTGTTCAGAAAAACCAAGATAAATCATGTGATCTATATTTGGGTATTGAGGTGCGGGTTTCTGAAATAAAAACACCTGGACTTTTTTGATTTCATTTTCCTCATGATGGGTTTGTTCAAGGATCAATGGACACTTTGGTGATTGTAGAAAACAAGATAGATCTTTAACAATAGGATCTGCTGCTTGTGCCGTGTTTAAAAAAAGTATGCAAAAAAACAATGTATAAATGTAGTAAAAAGTTTTTTTCATGGTCATGCTCCCTAATTCTTAATCATCTCGTGGGCAATAAGATTTTTTATTATAATTAACGCTCTGTATCATGTGCATTTTTGGGTTGCAATAGGAAAAAGTCGCATGAAAAATATTTCAGGCTAGCCCAGCAAGTGGCAGTATTTCAAAGATAAGATAGCACAGGAGAACTTGGACCAGGCCTTGGTATCACAAAAAAAAAGAGGTTTTTATGTCCAATGTACCAGGAGCGATAAAAACCTCTTTATATTATGTAAGTATTCTCCACAAAAAACCGTGGGCGGCCTGTTTTATCCTCATAATAATGAGGTGGGTGCCGGGGTGATTGCTTCTGGCTTCTTGCAGCGCGTGCAAGCCTGCGCTCCACAATCAAGAACAGCTCCCTATAAAACACGTTATAAGGAATAAAAACGAATACCCCTCACGTGTCTCGCAGAGAATACATTTAAGGATTATTATCTACTATCGTCAGAGTTACTGTCAATGGCTTTGTTGAAAATAAGCACAAATGTTCTAAAGTTCAAATGATTGATCGTGTGGCACACGCCAATACCGCAAACTAAATGTCAAAAAGCCGATGGCCTATCTTGCTTAAGGTAATAAGAATACATTATCGATTAATCGCGTTTGGCCAAGGTAACAAGCCAGGGCGAGAATAGATTTGTTTTCAATGCGGCGGCGGGGAGCAAATGTTTCCCAGTCCAAAAGATCAATATACTGAATACGAAAGTCTTCATATTTTTCAATATAAGAGCGTACTTGCCCGATGATGACAGTGGTATCACGCTCACCATTTTCAAATGTTTGTTGTCCTTGTTGCAGTGCCTGAAAAAGTACAGGGGCAATCTCGCGCTGTTTTGTATCTAGATAATTGTTGCGGGAGCTACAGGCCAACCCGTCATCTTCACGCACGGTTGCAGCTGGAACCACTTGCACAGGGAAAAATAGATCTTCGACCATTTTTACGATGATACGCAGCTGCTGAGCATCCTTCATACCAAGGTAGAGCCTATCTGGGTTGACAATATGCAAAAGCTTGCTGACAATCGTGCATACG